>JBHHXV010000356.1:0-1507 GCA_046757225.1 bacterium | reverse complement strand
CCCAATGACCGGTCCAGACGGATTTCTGGATAAACGCCCGGACCTGGCCGCTCTAGCAGCCACCATCTGTTTTCTGATGATAGCCGGGTTTATCGGCTTCAAATATCATAATTCCGTGGAGATCGACAGCGGCGAACATGACGGATACTTTCTCATAGCGAAAGAGATAATAAAAGAGCACTCATACGCCGACACTTACCGGCCTCCATTCTATTCCCTCCTCACAGCCGCCGTTTCCCTGGTTTCCTCCACCGACACCTTTGTTTCCGGAAAACTGGTGTCCCTTTTCTGGGGCGGTCTGCTGGTTTTTTTTCTGTATAAGCTGGGCGACCTGCTGTTTGGCAAACAGGCCGCTCTCCTGGCCCAGCTTTTTCTGCTTACCCTTTTCCCGGTTTATAATTTCGCGGTCTGGAACTCGCCCTCGGTAATGCTGGCCAGCCTCTTCCTGATTATACTGTTTTATCTGGCATCATACGTTGACCGGGGTATCTCAAAAAAGGAAGCCGCTTTCTTAGGGGTATTGTTCGGCCTGGCTTACTTAACCAAGTATACTGCCCTGGCTCTCCTGCCCGCTGTTATCTTTTGTTTTTTCAGCGGGAAAAAGGATTTCCGGGCCGCCCTGAGCGCCTTTTCCCTTTTTTTTCTCTGCTTTACCGGTTTTATCCTGCCCTGGCTGCTTTATAATAACGCGGTGCACGGCAGCCCTTTCTTCAATGACAACTGGAGAAACCTGGCGCTGGCTCTCTACGGCAAAGGGAGCTATCGCTATCTGTCCGGCAACCCCTTCGACGGCTGGGCAAGCGTAATTGCGAACGACCCCCTGCTCTTTATCAAACACTGGTACACCAATGTTTTGAATTTTTTCCGCCAGGATCTGTTATTTCACGCGGGGGGAAGTATGTTCGGGGCGTTTGCCGTGGCCGGGATAGTCAGCTCCATAAAAAGGGAATCCAGAAAAATAGCCGTTATCTTGATTTTTATGATCGTTTATGCCCTGGGTGCGTTGATGATTTTCTACCGGGCAAGGATCATGTTGATCTTTACTCCCCTGCTGGTTTTGTTCGGCTGCTCGTTTATCTTTCAGGAGAGCTTTCCCGAAAATGTCGCTCTACCCTTTACCGGTAAATTTCCTTTCAGAAAGCTGGTGGTGATCTTGTTTTTATCGGCGAATATCAATATGTTCCGCTACGATCTCCATCATTTTAAAGAAAGGCATCCCGTGCTGGAACTGGAAGGGGGAAAATGGATTCAGAATACAGGTTCAGCGGTATTGAAAGTGGCTACCACCCTGCCGTTTTCCGGATGGTATTTTGACTTTCATTCCATATATCTGCCCGACGCGACCGGATCATACAAAAAAGAGTATATTAAACAAGTAGAAAGAGAAATTATTAAAGAGAAACCGGACTATCTGCTGGTCGGGGAAAGAACCTTGAGATCATGACCCCATGAACTGTTTCAACTGGACAGATATAACAAGAGCTTCAAGACAGTATATGAAATCAAG
>JBHHXV010000355.1:0-1519 GCA_046757225.1 bacterium | reverse complement strand
ATATCCGGTGATATCCACCACAAAATCAGGGTCGAAGTACTGGTGGCAGGGAAAATAAAAGATTTTCCTGACCGGATGAGGTTCTACTTCCAAATCCAGCTTTTTCAGGCGGGCGTCAAACGAGGCCAGCTTGACCAACCGGCCGGCAATACCATGATCCGGATGTTTATCCACAAAATAAGGGGCGATCAGGAAGGTCGGCTTCAACTCCCGGATCACTTTAGCCAGTTTATGGCGATTTTCCAGGGTGATTTCCAGATGGGAATCCCTCAAATCAAGAGAGCGTCTTTCCTCCAACCCCATCAACTCTGCCGCCGCATCCGCCTCCCGAGCGCGGATATCCGCGCTCCCCCGGGAACCCATCTCCCCCCTGGTAAGATCGAGCACTGCGGTCTTATAACCCAGATCCTTCATCTTCATCAGAAAACCGGCCGCCCCCAGTTCGACATCATCAGGATGCGCGCCTATAGCCAGTATATCTATCATTTTCATCCTCTGCGCTTATTGTCGTTTTAAGTGAAATTTTACATCAATATCCTCGGCCGACAGAGCGCAGCGAAAACCCACCTCTTCGAAGATCTCGTCCGGCTCGGCATAGCCCCGGTAACTGGCCCGCACATTATAGGAAAGGTAATAATGGCCCTTCCCCCCCAGGAACCGCCCTTTATAACCCTCTTCTCCCCCTCATAATCTCCGGGCAGTTTATTTCCCGGATAAGGTTTGTACAGGCTGGAAGTCCATTCAGCCACATTCCCCATCAGATCATATACCCCGTACACGCTCTTATCGGCCGACACCCAGCCCACCGGCAGGGTCCCTTTCTGCCAGATATTAGCCTTCTGGGCATCGAACTTATCCCCCCATACATAACGGCGGCCGATCGTTCCCCTGGCGCTCCGTTCCCACTCGGCTTCCGTAGGTAAACGTTTATGAATAAATTCAGCATAGCTTTTCGCGTCAGAGAAGCTTACATGGCTGACCGGATGGTACCTCCAGTACTTTAAATCAACACCTTTCAAATAATCGGGAATCATCCGGCCGGTCTTTTTGCAAAAGGCCACATAATCACCAATCGTCACTTCATATTTATCGATATAGTAATCCTTTACCAACTCCCGGTGCCTGGGTTCTTCATCCGAATAAGGGGGGAACTTAAACCCGAAGGAGTCTTTGAGCGGCCGTTCCAGTTCCCGGTTGGTTCCCATAAGAAACCCTCCGGCCGAGATATAAACCATACCCGAAATCGATTTTACCTTCGAGGGAATCTCATCGGTCTGCGAATGAGAGCTGGCCGGAGCTGGAATTACGGTCTGCTTAACCGGTTCAGGCTTAATATCGATAAGGCCGCCCAGATAATGCCCCATAACGGCAACGATAAGAACCAGCAGCAGTGTTATTCCAATACCGACCAGCCTGGTCTTTTGATCTGACATAATATAATACTAACCCGGTCTATTCAGGTTTACTAAACTTTCGCACCTTTTTGTACGAGGACAATGTATAGAGAAAACAAGTAATT
>JBHHXV010000354.1:0-1522 GCA_046757225.1 bacterium | reverse complement strand
AAAATGGGAATCAAAGCGGCCGCTCCCCGGCCTCCTCCGATTATCACCAATCTAATCCGCATATTTATTTCTCCGATTTAAGTTCAAACCCAGAAGCTTGATTGTTTTGAATTTTTATAAAACCGACCGGGTCGTCCCCTATATTATAACGCATAATCCTCATCGGCGGGTTAACGGTCAAATCCGGGTCCCAATGATACTTCAGCACAATTTCCCCCAAGGAGGCGCTCTTTACCTTTATGGAGTCATAATCAGCCAGAACCTCGCCCGAACCGCTGATAAAAAAAGAATTCTCGATCAGTGTCTTAAACAGGGTCCATTTTCCTACCCGGGTCAGTTCCCGGAAAAGTTTCGGCTGCTGACGGTAATATTCGCCCCCGGAAGTGACTACCCATTGAATATTATAACGTATCAGGTATTCCTTCATCCGCTCTTCACTGATTTTCCAGAGCGGTTGATTAAACATGACATCCGGAGAATTAGAAGCGTTTACAAAATTATGCTTTGAGTACACCTCCTGGAAAAATCCGCCTACCAGTTCCCTGGGGACAAAGTAGGGAAGGGCGGCCGGGAAAAGGGAGCCGGTATCTATGGGAAACAATATCCGCCCCTTTCTGCTGGTATCTTTTTGAATCGTTTTCCATAAATCCCGCTCATCTGCGGAAAGCGCGGCCTTTATTCCGCGATATTTGAACCTTCCGGCCAGGCTGAAAACCAGGGTGGGAACCACCAGCAGAACCAGTAGAATATTCAGGCGCTTAAATTCCTGATTCGACCGGGAAAGGATCTCGATTACCCTGCCGCAGCCCATTATAGCGAAAGGAAGCAGTAAAGCAAGCAACGGTATTAAGCACCGGTACGGCTGGGTTTCTTTTAAAAGGGGCATGCCGCTCCCCAGGTATGAAACAAAGAACAGGATCAGCGAAAAGATACCCAGAAAACGGGAGCGGTCCCGGTCCGGGTCGCTCCGGACCCCCCAGGCGCCCAGTAATAAAATCGCCAGCTTGAACCGGTGGGTTCCCTCCCGGAACAACAGCAACCGCGATTTATCCAGGAGCAGTTCTCCCACCAGGTTTTTGAAATCGGACTGGAACACCCCTCTGGATAAACGGCTCACGGAAAGAAGCTGACCAGTCCTATACCAGAGAGGAATTAACAGGGGAAGGCCGGCCAGAACCCATAAAACAGCCACCGGCCAGAGGCGGGCCGCCTCCTTTCTTCTCGGGTTGCAGTAAAATACCGCCGGCAAGCCAAGCGCAACCACCACCGCCGAAAAAACATGCATCCAGAAAGCCAGGGGAAAGGCCAGGGCCAGGGCAATTATTCCGGTTGAACCAAGGCGGCCTCCCGACAGATACCTGTAGAACAGCGAAACGGCCAGGAGAGCGGTTAAAGAAGCGGGAAGCCAGGAGTAGATGCCGATCTTCCAGAAGTTGAACATCGTGGGGTCCAGGAACCAGATTACTACCCATCCCCAGACCGCTCCCAGCGATATTTTTTCCTCCATACCGAAGTTCCGGCT
>JBHHXV010000353.1:0-1542 GCA_046757225.1 bacterium | reverse complement strand
CTCTTGTGGAACCCCTTATTCTTTCTGTACCTGCGCGGCATACGCAGAAAAATATTCCGATCCTAAACCCTGGGGGGTTTGCAACTGTAAATATGTTGATGCCAAAGGTGGTTAATGAAAAATAAAAGGGTTTATTGCCAGCCGTATATAATCAAATACGGCACATTGAACGAGATTACCCTGGGGAGTCACAGCCCCCGGACGAATTGTCCCAGTCCTACCAATGGGCCCGTATGTGAATGGGGTTATAACGATGCGACCGGTTGCTGCGACCCGGGTAAAGGTTTAAGCGGGACAAGTAAAGGTTGGATTGAAAGCAACAGTTGCCGCCAGTAATATTATTGTTTCATGAACGAAGAAGATAAAAAAGAATACCTCCCCCCTGAAATCAAGGATTACGGAACCCTCAAAGAGGTGACCGCTGTTATCACATGCTTTTGTAAGACTATTTGCCTTATCAATTGTTATCCCACCACTTTCCCTGATGGCGGAGGGTGGTGTCCCAGATGCGATTCAGATGTCGGGAATTGTCCTCCATAGATTACTTTGACATTCATGGAATTTCATTGGAGATCATTACTGACCAGGCCAGAGTAAGATCTCCTCTGGTTAAGAATCTGAGTTTTTTTTCCTGTGCCCGTAAACCGGCTTCCCCTTCCCGCATAACCTTTCATATCGACCGGGTGAACAATTTCCAGGCCTTGAAATCAGTTTTTCCTGATCTGTCTCAACCGATTTCCTCGGCCGGAGATCTGAAATATTTTCTGGAGGGGAGGATGATATATTTGACCTATCCCTTCATGATGCTGGTGGTTGGCGACCTTGATGCCTTAACCGCTCACGCTTATGTGCATGAGGAATTCCTCGAAACTTCCTGGAATATTTTTCAGTATGTTTTTTCTCCTGTATTTCTGGAGTTGCTGAAAGAAACCGGCCTGTTTCATATTCATGCGGGGGCGGTTTCCTTAAACGGAAAAGGTATGTTTTTCCCCGGGGCGACCGGCAGCGGTAAAACCACCCTGTCTCTCAGTCTGGTCAGACAGGGGTTTTCTTTTCTCTCGGATGATATCTCTTTTGTTAACCGGATGTCCTCGGGAAAAGTCGAGCTTCTCTCCTTTCCCCAGCCGGTTCAGTGCTGGCAGAAAACAATCGGCTTTTTTTCTGAACTGCACGGCCTGTTGAAAAAAGGGAATGAAATATTCAAAACCGCCATCCCCCTCGAAGAAGCGTATCCCGGTTCCACTATCTCTTCAACCGTTCCTTCGGTAATGATCCTGCCTAAAGTAAACGGCACTTCCACCAGCAGTCTCACTAAAATAGACCGGAACGAGGCTTTGCTGGAATTAATCCCCCAGAGTATTATCGTCGCTAACAGGGAGATCGTCAAAGAGCATCTTTCCCTGCTTACCGACTTGATTTATCAATGCGATTGTTATCGGCTGTTCATGGGTAAGGATTGTAATGATTTGTCCGAAATTATCGGCTCCCTTTAACCCGAATAATTCGGGAATCATAGCAAAGCAGATGATATGTTGTTGAAAA
>JBHHXV010000352.1:0-1558 GCA_046757225.1 bacterium | reverse complement strand
AGTGCTTATGTCAGGTTTTGCCTGAACATGCTATGTTCTTTTCTGGGGTCTGGCATCTGATATCAATCCGCCCGCTTGCGCAGAAAGGTGGGAATATCCAAATCCTCCTTATCGATCTCCTGTTCGGGTCTCCGGCTGGTAAAGCTGCTGACGTTGTTACTGTATGAAGATTTCTCTTTTGCGGATGAAACGGTGGTTCTGGCGGCTTTGCCGGGAAACTCATGAATAGTGGTCTTCGGTTTGGCCGGGGGTTTCAACTGCTTTTTTTCATTCTCATTGAAGCCGGTGGCGATTACCGTAACCTTTACCTCGTCTTCCAGGCTCTGCTCAAAGACCGTGCCGAAAATAATATTGGCCTCTTCATGAGCCGCCTGATAGATTATGGAGGAAGCCTCGTCCACCTCGGCCAGGGACAGGGAATTGCTGCCGGTAACATTCAAAAGAATGGCCTGAGCCCCGTTGATCCTGGCGTTCTCCAGCAGGGGGCTGGAAATGGCCTGTTTGGTGGCCTCGATGGCCGCCCCTTCTCCCCTGGCACAGCCGGAGCCCATCAAAGCGATGCCCTGTTTGGACATAACCGTTTTTACGTCCGCAAAATCGACATTGATCAAACCGGGGATGTTGATCAGGTCGGAAATCCCCCGGACCGCCTGCAGAAGGACATCGTCAGCCATACAGAAAGCATCCTGGAGACTGGTTTTGCGGTCAGACACTTCCAGTAACCGCTGATTGGGAATGGTAATCAGGCTGTCCACCTTTTCCTGGAGATCGGTCAATCCGCTGTCAGCCTGTTTCTGGCGCACCCGGCCTTCAAAGGTGAATGGTTTGGTGACCACTCCTACGGTCAGGATTCCCAGTTCTTTCGCTATGTCGGCAATGATGGGGGCCGCTCCAGTTCCGGTTCCTCCACCCAGACCGGCGGTAATAAAAAGCATTTCCGACCCCGACAGTAAAGATACCAGCGCCTCGCTTTCCTCTTCAGCCGCAGTCCGGCCGATTTCCGGGTTCGCTCCCGCTCCCAAGCCTTTCGTGGCTTTCGCCCCGATCTGAAGCTTGATGTTAGCCTGTGAGCGGTTCAAGGCCTGGGCATCGGTGTTGGCCACCATAAACTCCACCCCGGAAAGACCAGCGGCAATCATTCGGTCAACCGCGTTTCCTCCGCCTCCGCCTACGCCGATTACTTTAATATTGGCTAAACCGGTTATTTCCTCCACATACTCAATCATCTTGTCTCCCCCCCGTCATTAGAAATGTTAGCAGCATTATCTTTATTATCTCTGAACATTGTTTCCCCCCTGTTTTTAACCGAACGAACATTAAAAGAAATCCTTAAACCACTCCTTCATGCGCAAAAAGATGCTGTCAAATGAGTGCGTGTCATTATAATGATGCTTATCCGTTTTTTCTTTGTTTCCGGCATCCCGTCCGTATTTCAAGAGCCCAACGGCAGTAGCGTATTTAGGGGAGTTAATCATATCCACCAAGCCACCCACATCCGAGGGAATTCCTCTCCTGACCGGCAACCCCAGTATCTGTTCGGCCAGTTCGGGCATTCCCT
>JBHHXV010000351.1:0-1585 GCA_046757225.1 bacterium | reverse complement strand
CTTTCAGTATTCCCTGAGACCGGATTTCAGCACCTTTAACAATAACGCTTCAGGAACTCCGTTCGAGATGGTAACATCCCCTATTTTTTCTGTCAAGATAAAACGGGGGCGGTTCTGTAGCACTTTCTTGTCCCGGCTGATCGCCTCTATAACCGCTTCCGGATCAAGCCGGTAATCGGTCAGGCCGTTCCTGCGCAGCAGAGCCAGCTGCCGTTCCCTGGTCTGCCGGCCGCACACCCCCATTTCTTCCGATAAGACGGCGGCATAGGCCATTCCGGCGGCGATAGCCTGGCCGTGGGTTATTCCCTGGTATTCCGATAAAGCTTCGATCGCGTGCCCAATGGTATGCCCGTAATTGAGAACCGCCCGGCGACCAGACTCGAATTCGTCGTCTGAAACCACCCCGGCCTTGATCCGGCAGGACTGCCCGATAATTTTTTCCCAGACTCGGGAATCGCCTTGTTTTATTGTTTCCCAGTTTTCTTCCAGGTAACGGAAAAAGGACTCGTCCCGGATAATGCCGTATTTGATCACTTCGGAAAGACCGTTGGTCAGTTCGGCTGCCGGCAGGGTCTCCAACACCTTTATATCGATATAGACCCCCCGGGGCTGATAAAAGGCGCCGATCAGGTTTTTCCCCCGGGGATGGTCGATGGCCACCTTTCCCCCCACGCTGCTGTCCACCTGAGCCAGCAGGGTAGTGGGAATCTGGATAAAGGGAACCCCCCTTAAATAGGTGGCGGCCGCGAACCCGGCCAGATCCCCGACCACTCCCCCTCCCAGGGCTACGATTAAAGAGGATCTTTCCAGTTTGTGTTCTATTAACCGGTCATGTAAATAAATCAGCCACTTGTACGATTTGGTCTGCTCCCCGGCCGGCACGGTGGCCAGGCTGGTCTTAAAACCGCTTCTCCGCAATGAATCAAGAACCGTTTCCGAGTACAGCTTCCCCACGCTCTCGTCGGTAATGACCATTACCTTGCGCTTTTTACCGGCAGCGGCTAAAGCGCGGCCGATTTCACCGAGAATGTCATAGTCGATAATAATTGAGTAACTTCTCCGGCCGAGTTCGACCCTTACTTCTTCCACTTTGTACCCATAATATCCATGATTTTCCCGACCGTTTTTTCTATGCTCTCGTTGCGGACAATAAGATCCGCTTTCTGGTAATACAGCTGGCGGGCTTTCAACAACGCTTTAATCTCTTTTAAGGGATCATCCACCTGTAACAGGGGCCGGTTATGGTTGTTTTTGACCCGTCGGTAAATCTCTTCCGGTTCCGCTTCCAGGCAGACCACCGGGCCGATTTCTCTGAGTTTTTCCAGGTTTCCCTCCTGGACCGGCAGGCCGCCCCCAGCAGCTATTACCTTGCCTTTAACCCTTTGCAGGGAGTTAAGGAGATCTCTTTCCCGAGCGCGAAAGGCCGGTTCCCCGTCCTGCTCGAAGATTTGAGGAATAGTTTTTCCGGCCCGGGAAACGATCAGATCATCGGTATCGATGAACTCGAAGCCCAGTCGCTCAGCCAGAACCCGGCCCACCTCTGTCTTGCCCACTCCCATGAAACCGATCAGGCATATATTCAGGG
>JBHHXV010000350.1:0-1589 GCA_046757225.1 bacterium | reverse complement strand
GGTCGGTATGATCTTTTTCGTGGGACTTTCCTTCGCCAAAATGCAGAAGGATCACTTCAGAAAGGAGCGCATGCTGCTCGAGATCAACGACCACCTGGAAGAAAAAATCGCCGCCCGGACCAAACGGATCGAAGACGTCACCTCCATAGCCATTCTTTCCCTGGCCAAGCTCGCCGAGAGCCGGGACACCGACACCGGCGCACACCTGAAAAGAATCAAGGCGTATACGGGAATTCTGGCCAGCACCCTGCTCGATCAAGGCAAATTCAAACACCACTTGAACAAAAAATACATAAAAGACCTGGTTCAGTCGAGCCCCCTGCACGATATCGGCAAGGTGGGGATCCCCGACAATATTCTGCTTAAGGAAGGCCCTCTTACCGCTGAAGAGCGGGAGAAGATCAACACCCATACGAACATTGGTGGAAACGCTCTCAAGGAGGCTCACGAGCAGATAGGGGGAGAATCCTTTTTATCACTGGCTCAGGAGATCGCCTATTCCCATCATGAAAAATTCGACGGAACCGGTTATCCGAAAGGTATCAAGGGAGAAGATATCCCTTTATCGGCCCGAATCGTCTCGATCGTGGACGTATATGACGCCCTGCGCAGCCGGCGTCCGTATAAAAAAGCGCTGACCCATGAGCAGACGCTGAAGATAATGAGAAACGAAATGAAAGGCGCTTTCGATCCGGTGATTCTGGAAACCATGGTGAACATGAAGGAACAGTTCTGCGAGATAATGGACGGGACAGCGGAAAGCATGAAAAGAAAGGCGATTGCGGTTGCCTAATCCTTTACCCCCAGTTTCTCATATAAAGCCTGCCGCATAACCTCCACCGGCGCTTCAACGGCCGTCCAGAGTTCAAAAGCCTGCGCTCCCTGATAAAGAAGCATCTCCAGACCGCTGATCGTTTCCGCCCCCCGTTGTTCAGCTTCATGTAACAATCCCGTCTTTTCTGCTCCATAAACCATATCGAAAACCAAATGTTCCGGCCTGATTAAAAAAGAAGAGACCGGTAAAGGATCATCTTCATGCAGCCCTAAAGAGGTACAGTTTACAATAACATCAACCTCTTTAGATATATCCTGAATATTTTTCTTTTCTATGACAGACAATTTGGTTTGCAGGGTTTTCAACTTTATATGATCCACTAATGTTTGAGCTTTTTCAAGAGTCCGGTTGTAAACAAAAATGTCTGAAACCTTAAATAAGCATAAACCGGTTACCGCTCCTCTGGCCGCTCCTCCGGCACCCAGAAACAGGAATTTTGTATGGTATATATCTATTTTTTCTTTAAGAGCTTTTATGAATCCTCCGCCATCGGTATTGTATCCTTTTAGTATGCCGTTATGGTTTACAATGGTATTGACCGCCCGGCAGATTTCCGCAATTTCATCAATTTCATCCAGATATTCCATAACCGCCACTTTATGGGGAACCGTGACATTGACCCCCACCAGATTTAAAGCCCTAACCGCCTCCACCGCCTGTTTCAGGTTCTCCTGAGTTACATGAAAAGGCAGATACCGGTAATTTAGTCCCAGGTGTTCGAAGGCGGCATTATGCATAGCTGGAGAAAAAGTGT
>JBHHXV010000349.1:0-1600 GCA_046757225.1 bacterium | reverse complement strand
AGAAAGTATGCGCACCCTCCGCCGTTTCGACAGAATGATGATATCCCTTACTTCTTCAACACCACGCGCCCCCTTCCATCTTTCTTCAAAATCCGTTTCCTCAACGATACGGGCGATATTCATCAGCGCGCGAAGATGGTAATTCCTCTCGTCAAGCGACCCGACCAGGACAAACGCGGTTGTGACCGGAGGATTAAGCTCGGAAAAAATTATGCCCTCCCTGCATCTGATAATAAGCAGATCGAAGATATGATTGCCTTCTATTATAATATGGGGAATCGCCAGGCCGGGGTGGATAACCGTACTCGATTCTTTTTCCCTTTTCAGAAACATCCGGTAAAGGCTTTCTTCTTTCTGGCCGAGTCTGGCGGATAACATTTCCGCCACTTTGCGGAACATATCCCTGGCTGAGATACTTTGTTCCAGATCAAGTATCTCCGCCTGCTTGACCAGGCTGTCGAACCTGTCCAGCGAAATACTGTCTCTTTCAATGGTTATTTTCTTCAGTTCATCTTCCAGACCGCTTCTTACGATATCCTTGGCAATGACGTTTTTGACCATATAAACAAACGCCGACTGCCGGTTTATACGTTGATTGACATATGCCAGGTACCAGAGCAGGGCGGCAATCACGAAAACTCCGGTCAGAAAGAGAGGAATATTTCCCATTTCGACAATCAGAAAACCATAGATAATGATCGCGGCGATCTGCAGCCAGGGGAAAAAAGGAGCCTTGAAACTGGGGCGGTAGTTCTGTACCCCGCTGTACCGCATGATGATAATCGAGAAATTTACCAGCATGAACATCAGAATCATCATGGTGGAAGCGGTTTTTACCAGGTTCTCGACAGAAAGAAAAGCGATCACTCCCGTGATGAATACCGTGGTACTTGCAATAGCGATGTGCGGGGTTCCGAACCGCTTGTTTGTTTGGGAAAAAAGCTCGGGCAGCAGACCGTCCCGGCTCATTGCCATCGGGGACCGGGAAGCCGAAAGGATTCCGGCGTTGGCTGTGGTGGCGAAGGCGAAAAACGCGCCTGTATCCACCAGAAAAATTCCCCACCCTTTCATGGAAATCCCCGCTCCCAGGGAAAGCGGAATCAGGGACCCGGACAGCGCTTGTCCGTCCACCAGGCCGACGGTAATAAAAACCACCAGTATATACAGCGCGCTGACTATCCCGAAGGCCAGAAACATTCCCAGGGGCAGGTTCCTTGAAGGATTGCGGACTTCCTCGGAAACCGAGATCACCTTGGTAAGCCCGCCATAGGATACGAAGACCATACCCGCTACCGCAAAAACCGATTGCCAGCCGGAAGTGGTGAACGGAGAGTAATGTAAAGGATTTAGCGCCTGGAAACCTTTGAAAGAATAAAGCGCCATAATTATCAACAACGCGAGCACAAGGGCTATCTGGAGTTTTCCCGCTTCCTTGAGGCTGACTGTATTCAGGGCGGAAAATAAGAGACAGGCTAAAAGTGCCGCGATTTTTATGCCCACTGTTCCCATGCCCGGGAAAAGTATGGTGGCCAGCGCGCCGATGCCCACCAGAGCAAAAGCGGACTTCAAAGCGATGGAAAGCCAGTTCGCGAAACCGGCC
>JBHHXV010000348.1:0-1628 GCA_046757225.1 bacterium | reverse complement strand
AATCAGCGAAGTCACCGGCGGTAATGCGGAACGAATTAAGGAATGATTTGGAAAAGATTTCCGATGAAGAAAGGTTGGTGGCCTTGGTTAAATACGTACGTTCTGAAGAACTGAGAATCGGAACCCGCTACCTGATCGGCAGGACCGGCGGTTCGTTTCAGGAATTAACCGGCCTGGCCGACCTTTATTTGCAGGAAGTATATAAAACCTGTTACCGGCAGTTGATAAAACGTTATGGCGTTCCCGTCTCAAACAGCGGGAGAAAATCCGGATTCGCCGTTATCGGTTTCGGCAAACTGGGAGGCCGGGAGATCGACTTCGGTTCTGATCTGGATATCATGTTTCTTTATGAAGAGGGAGGCAAAACCACTGGCGGACTTGACTCAATAGATAATTATTCCTTCTTTACCAAACTGTCCCAACTGATGGTGAAAACCATAAAAAGACATACAAGATACGGTGTCTCCTATCTGGTTGACCTGGATATAAGGCCGGAAGGAAAACAGGGGAATCTGGCGGTAATGGCCGGTCAACTGCCGCTCTATTATGAAAAGCGGGCCCGGTTATGGGAGTTTCAGGCCCTGCTTAAAGCCCGGCCGGTAGCCGGGGATAATGAAGGTTTTTTTGACTATTTTAATAAAATGAAGCAAAATATATTAAAGAGTAAGGACCTGAAAAACATATCCGGACAAATATCCGGGATGCTGTCCGAAATTCGGCGGCAGCGAGTCGCCCCCCAGCCGGATGTACGAGACCTGAAGCTCGGGGAGGGAGGGATCATGGATATTGAATTTCTGGTTCAGGAGATCCAGTTGAAACATGGCGTGTATGATTCCAACACCTTGAGTGCCCTCAAGAGCATTCAGGAAAAAAGCTTGATAAGCCCAAAGCAGCATAAAGCGCTGAAGGATGCTTACCTGTTTTTCCGGGAAGTGATCAGCCGGGAGAGGCTAATTGAGGGGCGGTCCTGCCATACGATTTCCACCCTTCCCGACCAGTTGGAGGTGTTGGCGAAAAGACTTGATTACCCGGCCGATAATAATAAAGACCCGGGCCAGGCCCTGTATAACAAATATCTTTATCATACTGCTAAAGTAATTGAAGTTAGGAGAAAAACATGATCAGGAACGCGGGAATAAAGATTGAGGGGATGTCATGCGGGCATTGTGTCAAAACAATAGAAGGAGCCCTGGTAGTGCTGGACGGCGTGCATAATTACAAGGTCAGCCTGGAAGAAAAGACCGCCACCGTGAATTACGATGCTAATAAGATAGATCTGGATCAAATTAAGCAGGTAATTGTCGATTGCGGTTTCGAGGTCTCTTGATATTGACAACCTCTATTATGGTTTTCGGCTTGAGACAAGCCGAAATGGACACTTTTAACTTCTTTTAGTTTTTAAGTTAAGCTTTCAAGCTCAAACGGAAACCTCTCTGGAAACTCAGAAAGATGAAATCGCCTGGTTGAAAGAGATGATTAACAAGCTCCTGCCTCCGAAAGGGATACTGTAAATCAGGGGAAATAAGTATCCCCCGATTTACGAGGACTTGAACATCCAGGGTTCAATGTCAAATGTGAAGACCTGACCCCGTCTTTAACCCCGTCTTTAGAAAACACCTCGTTTTTTC
>JBHHXV010000347.1:0-1628 GCA_046757225.1 bacterium | reverse complement strand
TTTTCAACAACATATCATCTGCTTTGCTATGATTCCCGAATTATTCGGGTTAAAAGAAGCTGGCAGGCACCGAAATAACATCGCCGGGGTTGACTTCTACATTCTTATCAATCGCTCCGGCCATAACATCGGTCATATCAATCTCGATTTCCAGTATTTTATTGTCTTCGGTTTTCCTGACGATTTTAGTGCCGCCGGGGGCCGCATAATCAGTAAAGCTTCCGGCGGCCAGAATCACATCCAGAATCGTCATTCCCGGATTATACTTGATCATTCCCGGTTTCTTAACTTCACCGAGAACTCTGATCATATTGCTGTAAGTGGAAGCGGAAGAAGCCGATTCTTCCGGTATTCTGCTCTTGAAGAACAGGGTGTCTCCCGGCTTGATAATAATGTTCTGGGATAAATCACCCTTGGTTAACAACTGCTCAAGGTCGAGCGGGTGGCGTTTGTTGTTACGGATCAGGAAACTTTCCGCCAGATCGATATTATCAGGGATCTTACCGATAGTGGAAAAAAACTGAAGCATGGTGGTGGCTCCCTGTATACTGTGAACCCCGGCGGCGGAAAGACTGCCGAAAACATATATTTTAAAGTTCTCCATTCCTAAAACGTTTACCGTTACTTCAGGGTTTTTAACGAATTCGACTAATTTGTGCACAAGAATCTTTCTCAATTGGAGCGGCTTTAACCCCTCAGCCTTTACCTCTCCAATCAAGGGAAAGGTTATCATGCCATCCGGACGCACAGTAACATCGGCATTAAGATTCTTGTTTCCCCATACTGAAATATTAAGCCGGTCGCCCCGGCCGATCAAATAATCCTCTGCCCAGGAGGATGAAAAACCACTCAAGGAAATAATCAAAAGCAATCCTATGATAAATTTCCACCTTGAAGACATGAACATCCTGACACTCCTGAATATCGGTTAACGCGAACCTTTGCCTGATAAAATAATCTTTACTGTTTTAAGCATAATCAACAAATCCAGATAAATCGACATGTTCTTTACATAGTATAAATCGTACTGAAGCTTCTCAACCGCCGCTTCAATCGAAGAGGTGTACTGGGCGTTAACCGCCGACCAGCCCGTTATTCCGGGTTTGACCATTAACCGCTGCGTATAATAAGGTATTCTCTTTTGCAGTTGATTGATAAAAAATTCCCGCTCCGGCCGCGGGCCGACAAAGCTCATCTCACCCTTCAAGACATTAATTATCTGGGGAACCTCATCAATCCGCATCCTCCTTATAACCCTCCCGAATCTGGTAATACGGCAGTCATTCACCTCCGCCCAGGTGGGTCCTTTTTCCTTTTCCGCTCCGAAAGTCATGGAACGGAATTTATAGATGGTATACGGCTTCCCGTATTCTCCGACCCGGGTTTGAGTGAAAAAAACCGGGCCCCGGGAATCAAGCTTTATGATAACCGCTGAGATAAAAGATATCGGGGAAAAAACTATTAATCCAATAACCGAAAAAAAAATATCCAGGATCCGTTTAATAATCCTCAGGGTATTGGTTTTCCTGAATCCCGAAGAAAAGATAAGCCAACTGGGACGCAGGTCTTTGATTAAGATCTTGCCGGTAATCCGCTCATAAAAATCCGGGGTGTCGATGATATCGGTT
>JBHHXV010000346.1:0-1645 GCA_046757225.1 bacterium | reverse complement strand
GTGCTGGAAGAATTGGAAAACTGGGAAATCCAGGGAGACATAGAACACAATTCCTCAGTGGCCGGCCGGGTTCACCTGGGGCGTAACAGCCGGATAATCAATTCCCGGATACGGGGTCCCGTTATCATCGGAGAAAAGGTGATAATTGAAGATTCGTTTATCGGCCCCTTTACCTCCATCGGAGATCAGGTAAAAATATTCCACAGCGAAATAGAGCACAGCGTGGTACTGAGAAACAGCGAAATCCGCTCTATCGAGGGACGGATCGATGACAGCCTTATCGGCAGAAATGTTTTAATGAAGCGAATCGGCCGCAAACCTCAGGTTCACCGGTTTATTTTAGGAGACAACAGTCAGGTTGAACTGACCTGAGCTTTTCATAACGGGCCATCCGTTACTCCTTCATGATGAAAAGAGCTGGTTTCCCCCCAAGACAAGGGAGACTCCACTCTGGTATTTTAACGGTAAAAAGTTAATGTATATATTAGGAATATCCTGTTATTACCATGACGCGGCCGCCTGTCTGTTAAAAGACGGAGTAATAATAGCCGCCGCCCAGGAAGAACGTTTCACCCGGAAAAAACACGACCCAGACCTCCCGGTAAACGCTGTCGCATATTGCCTGAAAGAAGCCGGTATAAAGATAAATGATCTGGATTATCTGGGTTTCTATGATAAACCGTTTAATAAATTCGAGAGAATCCTGCAAACCTATCTGGCCACTTTTCCCCGGTCTCTTCCCTCATTTTTGAAGGCGATTCCGGTCTGGCTGCATCAAAAGCTCTGGATTCCCCAGGAGATCGAAAAGAAACTGGAATATACCGGCCAGATATTATTCGCGCAACATCACCAGTCTCACGCTGCCAGCGCTTTTTACGCTTCCGGGTACGAAGAGGCGGCGGTGCTGACCCTGGACGGCGTGGGCGAATGGGATACCGCCACCTACGGGATCGGCCGGGGCTCCGATTTGAAACTCATCAAGAAAATAAAATTCCCTCATTCCCTGGGGCTGTTATACAGCGCTTTTACCTATTATCTGGGGTTCAAGGTCAACAGCGCCGAATACAAGGTTATGGGACTGGCCCCTTACGGGGAACCGAAATATGTCGATCTTATCAAAAAGGAGTTGATTCATATCAATGATGACGGCAGCTTCCGGATGAACATGAAGTATTTCGCCTATGATTACGGGCTGACCATGACCAACCGGAAATTCGACAGAATCTTCGGCGGGCCTCCCCGGAAAGGGGAAACCAAGATCGAGCAGAAACAGATGGATCTGGCGGCCAGCGTCCAGAAAGTTACCGAAGAGATCGTTACGAAAATGGCTTGCGACCTTCACCGGAAGACCGGTCAGAAAAACCTGTGTATGGCTGGCGGGGTAGCCCTTAATTGCGTGGCCAACGGCAAAATAATCAAAGAAACCCCTTATAAGGAGATCTTTGTGCAGCCGGCGGCCGGCGATGCCGGAGGAGCATACGGGGTAGCGGCCTATATCTATCATAATGTATTAAAGAAAGAGCGGACTCCCGGTATTACCCATTCATATTTCGGCCCGGAATTCAGGGGAGAGGAAATAAGAAAATACCTGGAGGGCAATCAGGTCAAATACCATTTCATAGAGGAACAGCCGGAACTGCTGCAA
>JBHHXV010000345.1:0-1684 GCA_046757225.1 bacterium | reverse complement strand
TGCCCTTAAACTACTGCCGACAAGTATGGGACAGCTGGGATTCGAACCCAGAGTCACTATATTCGTCAGTATAGGGCCTTATCCTTTAGACAACCGGGGCTGAATTGATAGTACACAAAGGTTACTTTCTTGTCAAAGAAAAAGTGAACAGTTCCAGCGGTGGTAGCCAGTGTACAAATCATGAATCGGAATGGTGTGAATAATGACCAAGTCGGAAGCGAACCGCAAACGGAAAATCCTCGCCAGACTCAAGTCAAAAGGGCTTGAAATTCTGGACGAGAAAGAATTTCTGGCAGCCGAAAAAGACAACATCGTTGCCATAAAAAAGCCTGACTTGACCGGGAGAAAATATATTTTGTCTTTCAGCGGCGGGAAGGACAGTACCGCCGCCCTGATTTATTTGATTAAGGAGCGGAGGCTTCCTCTCTTTGTGGTTTTCTGCGACACCTTCAACGAATCGCCGGAAACCTACCGGTATGTCGATTACATTTCCGGCCTGCTGGAGGAGTGGGGGTACCCTCCGGTTATCAAGCTGGCTGGCCAGTATTCATTTTACGATCTTGCTAAGAAGAAACAACGGTTTCCCAGCATCAAGGCCCGTTTCTGTACGGGAATGCTCAAAATCGTACCGAAGATACGATGGATCCAGGAGCAGAACTTTGAAACTGATCCGGTAATTACCCTGGGCATTCGCAGGGATGAGTCTGTAAACAGGAGTAAGCGGCATGAGTGGGAGTTTTCCTGCCAGGTCTATGATGAATTGCTCTGGAATCCACTTGTTGACTGGAACGTGAAACAGGTTTTTGCCATCCACAAAAAGTATGGAGTTGAGCCTAACCCCATGTATAAAAAAGGATTTAAACGGGTTGGCTGTTTCCCCTGCGTGAATTGTGGAAGAAACGAGCTTATTTTAATGGCAAAGCACTACCCGGAACGGATAGAGGAAATCGACCGATGGGAAAAGGAGCTTGACAGCACCTACCTTGCGCCCAGGAAAAAAGGGGTTATCTGTAAAATCCACACCCAGATCCGTTGGGCTAAAAAAGACGGTAAGGATTCAAAGCAGGGACTTTTGTTTCCGGATGCGTCTTTGTGCTCATATGCCGGGCTGGGAGTGTGTGAATAGATGAAAATCAGAGATAAAAAACTGAGAAAAACAGTTGATGTATGTGACGCCGATTGTGCCGGACGTACATGCTATTGGCCCAGACAAAACCCGGGTTCTTTTGTTCAGGGAAGGGGGTACAGGTCATATGGAGATGAAAGAGACAATCAATACCTGTGCGGCACGAGAAACGCCCATGGTTGTCCTGACAAACCGAAGTATAAACAGGAATTTCTGAGGCCGAAACTGAAACGTGATTGGGAAGGGTTGAAAGTTCGCAGCATAAGAGCGATGAGAAACGGACAAGCGGAATTACCCGCAGGAACCGTTTTTACTATCGAAAGAAATTATGGTGGCCTGCACCTCAAATCAGCCCCCTGTGAAACTTGTGGAATCTCTATCTATATAAGAATTCCTGAAAGCTACGTTGAGATTATAGGTTAATCCGTATGACCAGAACCGAAGCCCAAAGAAAGCGGAAATTCCTTGACTGGCTCAGGAAAATCGAACCGTTGACCGATGGGCAGCCCCTGGTAGCGATCGATTACATTTTTCAGTCATTCGGGAACTATACCAATG
>JBHHXV010000344.1:0-1721 GCA_046757225.1 bacterium | reverse complement strand
CGCCAGCGAAAGCCCGAGAGCACCGGCGAGAATGGCCGGTCGCAGAAGGTGCATTTATAGGGGCACCCCCGGCTGGTAAACATGGTGGTCACCGGTGTTCCGGCGAACAGGAGGGAGTTGTATTTCCGGTATGGCAGCAGGGTCCGGTCCGGCAGGGATATTTCATCGACATTCTCTATAACAGCCGGGGCATTCTTTTTTATCTGGCCGTCTTCCTGGCAGACCAGCCCGGAAACTGAAGAACGCTTCCGTTTCCCCTCCAGAAACTCCATAAACTCCAGGAAGGCGAATTCCCCTTCACCCACTATCAGGTAATCCACCCCCTCCAGCCGGAGCGTTTCTTCGGGATACAGGTAAACATGAGGCCCCCCCAGAACCACCACCGCTTCCGGAAGAACCTTCTTGACCAGGCTAACCACCTTGATCACGTCCAGCAGCGTGAAACTCATCGCCGTTATACCGACGACATCGGGCTTTTCCGAGGCGATCTCCGTTCGCAGAGCGTCATAATCCAGCTCTTCGACCAGGGCGTCCAGAACCCTGACCTGATGGCTTCCCTCCCGCGCCAGGGCGGTGCCTATGTACAGCAGCCCCAAGGGCGGATTATAACCGCGCTCCTCATCCAGGAACTTGGGGTTGTTGCCCACCAGCAACTGTCGGCTGGGCGGATTTATTAACAGGACTTTCATTCTTCACTAAACATGCTTTTTGAACTGAGCCTTAAAGATGATATGTTCTTGCCGATAAACGGCAGTCCCAATATTCCGGGAACCAGGTAACGGACCAGGGAAAAGATTCCCACCAGCGCCATTTTCTCGGGACTTACCCAGGTTCTGAACAGATAAATAAAAGCGGCGTCCCGGGTGCCTATTCCACTGGAAGTCAAAGGAAGCAGCCCGATATAGATTCCCATCGGGATCAAGGTGAAGACCGTGACAAGCGAAATACCGGTTATCCCGAGACTTAAAAAAAAAAGATAAAACTGACCTAAATGAAGGACCCAGAGAAATATTGAAATTATAACCGCCTTTAACAGTGAGCCGTTATTACTGAGGTCTTTCTTTAATAAGACCGCTCCTTTAAGCAGCTTTCCTGTCCCTTCACCCAGGCGCTGATGAAACCTTCCCAGGAATCTCTCTACGTTCTCTCCTTCACCCCAACTGCCGGAATATATAGCAACGACTACCAGAATAATCGCCCCGCCGGTCAGGAAGCCGGTTAATTCAAGGGAACCGGAAATCGGTTTAATTAAAAAACCTAAAACCATCCAGAAAGAGAGCGCGGCAAAATCCAACCCTCTTTCCAGTAAGACGAAGTCCAGCCCCTTACGCCAGTCAAGAACACTGTGGTCGCGCAGAAAAGCGACTTTGGCGATACTTCCCATCTTGGAGGGGAGGAACAGGTTCATGGTCTGACCGCTTAAGATCAGAGACAGGGATTCCTTTATGCCCGAATCGTAATAGGGGGAACAAAGCACCTTCCAGCGGTATGTAATCAGGCCGATCTGGGGAATAAACAACAGAAAGCAGCAGGTCAGTAAAAAAGGGTTCAGGCTGGAAAGAGCCCTGACCATCCCCTTTACATCGAGACGGGAATAGAGAAACAGAATGATCAGGAAGGAAACCAGAAAACCCAGGACCTTTTTCCCTGCCCTCTTCATCAAATTAATGTTTGTTTACCCTCTTTTTTCGATAATCGGACAATCTGTTCGGCCAGCAGGC
>JBHHXV010000343.1:0-1754 GCA_046757225.1 bacterium | reverse complement strand
TGAAGGGAAACTGACAGAAAGTAACTGTTTTCAACAACATATCGTCTGCTTTGCCATGATTCCCGAATTATTCGGGCTAAGAGTCTGCCGGGCTTCTTAAAACAGTTGACAATAAACCTCTTGAATTGCTATCCTGTGGCGGTAATATTAATAAAGGGTGGATTTCCGCAAAATTCAGGGGGTTGTAGTTCAGTTGGTTAGAACGCTGGCCTGTCACGCCAGAGGTCGCGAGTTCGAGTCTCGTCAACCCCGCCATAAACTTTTCATGACGGGCCTTTCGTCACCCCATCATGATGAAAAAAGCTGGTTGTCCCCCAAGAAAGTGGTCGTTCCACTTCGGTATTTTCACGGTAAAAAGAGTCGAAGGATGTACGCTTGTAGAGTACATCCTTTTTTTATTCGGCCCGAATAACTCGGGAATCAAAGATGAATGATCTGAGAAAGAAACTGCTCAACCGGATTCAGTCCGGTTTCCCGATCGTTTCCCGGCCTTATCTGGCCTTGGCTGACGAGTTTGGGTGTTCGGAAGCTGATCTGATCGCCGAGGTCCGTAAACTAACGGAGGAGGGGGTTATCCGGAGGTTGGGGGCGGCTTTCGCTTCCCATAAACTGGGATACAGCAGCACCCTGGTAGCCATGAAGGCCCCACAGGGGCGGGTGGACGAGGTGGCTGCGGTCATAAACGAATACCCGAACGTGACCCACAATTATTTAAGGGAGCATGAGTATAATATCTGGTTCACCCTTATTACCCCGGAAAAGGATGATATCGAGCGGATCCTGAAGGAAATAAGCCGGAAGACCGGAATAACGGAAATAAAAGACCTGCCCGCCAGCAGGTTGTTTAAGATCAGAGTGCAGTTTAAGGTGTAGTATGAAGAAACTGTTTTTCATCGCGGCCTTTTCCTGGCTGGTTCTGTTTGCCGGGCCGGTTACGGCGGCCCCTGGTTATATTGCGCCGGAAGTAATCGGTATTCCCTCCGGTGAGTTTTCCATGGGCAGTGACCGCCGGTTTCCCCTTCCCAACAGCGTCATTGACGAGGGGCCGGTGCATAAGGTCTACCTGGACGCCTACGCTATCGGAAAATACGAGGTTACCAACCAGGAATACCGTAAGTTTGTGCGTGAAACTACCGCTCCGAAGCCGCCATTTATGGACAACCCGAAATTCAGCGGCAACAGAAAGCCGGTGGTAGGGGTAAGCTGGCACGATGCGGCCGCTTATGCTGCATGGCTGAGCCGGAAAACCGGCAGGCATTACCGGCTGCCCACTGAAGCGGAATGGGAAAAGGCCGCGAAAGGAACCTCCAGCCGTAAATACCCCTGGGGAGAGGAAGATCCCTTTGTAAACGGCGTCTATAAGGCCAATTACAATCCCTGGGGAACCGTAGACGATCGATTTCCCTTTACCGGGCCGGTCGGTTCCTTTGAGAACGGAAAATCTTTTTACGGGTTGTACGATATGGGGGGAAACGCCCGGGAATGGTGTTCGGACTGGTACGGAACCGGTTATTACGCCTCCAGCCCGGAAAAGAACCCGACCGGCCCGGTGAAGGGCAGATACAAGGTGGTCAGAGGGGGGGCCTGGGATTACGACGACCTCAGCCTGCGCTGCGCCAACCGGTTCGCTATCGACCCCGGCGAGCGGGACTGGTTTACCACCTTCCGGCTGGTGCTGGTTAAATAGAATAACTTTATTATTTATGCTTGCTATATTGTAGAAAGTAGTTAGGTCTCACAAAAAAGGCTATACT
>JBHHXV010000342.1:0-1768 GCA_046757225.1 bacterium | reverse complement strand
ATATTATCGTTAAGAGGCTTGTACGATTCCCGGAACCGGCCGCCCAGCATGTAATTAATAACTTCATGATTGAAACCGGAAATCGCCTCATGCTTTTCCTGGGGGATTTCAATGGGGGTGTTCCGGTTTTGATAGCGCTCGACCGCCATTTCCACGATCTTATGGCAGCATTCCTCAGGCCGGGCTTCATCAAGCTCGATATGCTCCGCTCCTGATACTTTGGCCCGGCGGTTGGTGGTGAAAAATTTAGTGCCGTAACAGTTGGCCATTTTCAAGAGCCCCTGTTTGATGCACTGGACATCCACAGCCATGGCGTCCACCGCTCCGGTAATAATCACCGCCTCGGTTGACATGAAGCTGCCCGCATGAGGAATTCCGTGGCGCATCAGGGCCTCGGCGCCACTGCAGCACATCCCCAACAGGTTGATCCCCTCAGCTCCGGCCGCGTTAGCCTTATTTATTAAAGTATCGTCATTGACCGCGTCGATCATCGATTCAAACAGGGTCGGTTCATGACCGTGAATAATAATATTGACCTTGTTCTCCGACAGGCAGCCCATATCCACTTCCGTGCGGATAGGCTTGGGATTGCCGTAAAGAATATCGGCGATCTCGGTGCCCACCATGGAACCGGCCCAGCCATCAGCCAGAGCGGTTCTCATGCTCTGGGTCATGATGTTTTCATAATCCTGATCCATGCCCATGTGGGAGCGGTGCATCAGCTCCATGACCTCCAGCATGGCCCCCCGGGGAACGATTCCCTCTTTCCGCCAGGTTTCCAGGGTTTTTTCGGGAACCCGGGAAGCAAAGGGGATTTCCCCTTCCACCTGGGTAAAGCTCAGTTGCAGTTTGTCAGCCAATTCCTCGGCGATCTCGTTGGTGTCTCTATCGGTTCGGCTGCCTTCATCGCCGGTCTGCACTTCAATCCCTACTGACTGGGCTACCTGGCGCAGTTTTTTCACGTCCTTTATTTTATAGGCTGTATTGTGCCCCTGCGCCACTTCACGAAAAAGAGCGAGCAGGGCCATGCCATGGTCAGTGTGGGAAGCGGTTCCGGCGGCCACCATCCGGGCGAAATTCCGGGAAGCGATGGTATCGTACGTCGCTCCACAGACTCCCACCTTGCTGTTAGGATCCTTGGGGGAAAGCCGGCAGGGCCCCATGGCGCAGTGTTTACAGCAGGCGGATACCTCGCCGATCGGGCAGGCGGACATGCTGTGCGCCCGGTGAAAGGCGGTATCCACCCCGTCCCTGTCCGCTTTTTTGAGCATTTGCAGAGTGGCTTTGCACTCGGTCACTTCTTCACAATTGAATTCTTTAGCCATAATCTAAATATTTCTCCGCAACTGATTTTTGGGGGAGCATGACTGGTGCTGCTTTTATTTTAAGATAGAAATTATATATTAATTAATCCGATTTTTCAAATGAACCGGTGTTATTCGATCTTTTTTGATTTCTCGTCTTTATCAGGGGTTTCTTTCAACGCTTTCTTAAAGTTTTTTATTCCCTGGCCCAGGCTGCCGCCGATCTCGGGCAGCCGCCCGGCCCCGAAAATTATCAACACAATAACCAGAATAACGATCAGCTCGGACATCCCTATTCCCATCATCTCAAGTACTCCCTAACCCGGTCTATTAATAAACTTGGCTGACATTTGCCAGACCCTAGAAAATGAATTAGGCCAACGTCCATACAAAATTTGTTAGCCCAAAAAAGTTGAAGGGAAACTGACAAAAAGTGACTATTTTCAACAACATATCATCTGCTT
>JBHHXV010000341.1:0-1772 GCA_046757225.1 bacterium | reverse complement strand
TCAAGAAAATCCAGGAGGAAAGATCATTAAGAGAGTTCAATGAGATTCAGGAATTGCTTGAACAGGCCAAGATCGATGTCTGCTCCTTTTTCGTTGCCGGCAAAACAGCCGCTGACTTCCAGTCAGTCATAAATTCCGCTCTCCTCCCGATTGATTACGCTATTCAGGAAATTCCCGAAGACGTTGATCAGGCCACCATCGATCCTATTCTGGTAGAAATAGGAAAACAGCCGAAAGCAGAACAAACCAGGCTGATAAAGAAAATACAACCGAAAACCGGCGCCAATCTTACGGAACTCCGGGCGGCGGTTAAGGACGCGGTTTCAGCCGATAACCACCGGCAATATGAAGAACTGAGAAGCCAGACCCAGCGGAAACTCGGCAGTCCGATCTTGCAACGGGGAAACCGGGCGTTTTACCTGGTAGACAACGGTATCCTGGAGCAATCCGTCAAAGAGACTCCCAACGGCCCCTACATAGAATCGAAGGAGATCGCCAATTTTCACATCAAAATCGATCATGAGGAAATTTCCGATGACGGTGAGTTCCATGATGACGGATCGACAACTTTGCAAAAAATCCTATCAGGAAAGATCATCGGCAAGGACTGGGAAAACCCTTTCACCATAAGAGCCGACGAGTGGGGAAGCAACAATAAACTGGCCTGCAGGATTTCCAACCTGGCTGGAACCAGAGCTCTCTTTTCAAACAGAGATATGGACGTGATCAGGATGTTTTGCGGTTCCTACAGCGGCTATCCGGAACAGGAGACCGTATACTCAATTTTCGGCCTCCATCCTACAGCCGGGTTTGTAAGTCCTTCAGTTACCATCCATCAAGGAGACATGACCGCCACCGCCGACACCGGCACATCAGTAAGCGTCGGCAAAGACTACGGAAAAGCCGCCCGGCTCGATCTGGTACTTTCCTCAAAAGAAGAAGTTCAAAAGATTATCCAGCATCTCTTGAGTGTTTACCTCGACCTGCAGCCCCGATCGATTACTATGCCGATTTTAGCTCATGCTTTTCTGGGACCACTTCTTTTCGGTATGGACCTGGTGGGAGAGTTCCCGCCTTTTGTCCTCTTTGTTGCCGGACCGTCCGGGAAAGGAAAAACAGAGACCGCTAAATTCGCCCAGTCGATCTGGGGCAATTTCCAGATAAAGGAACATCTGGCCTCCTGGGGATCGACCCCGGAAGCCAACCGCCAGGAAGGAGCCCGTTGCCGCGGAGCCCTCTGGGTAATCGATGATTTCAAACGGGCGAAAATCGGGAAATCGCAATGGGGTAACGCCATCCGGGTGCTGATGGATTACGCGGATCTGCAAGCCCGGAAACGGGCCACCCCGGGAGCGAAGCTGATCACCAACTACCCCATGAAATGTATGCTCTTAATAACCGGCGAGGATGTCTCTATTGCCGAGACCGCTCTTCAGGCCCGATCCCTGGTGGTTGATTTCAACGGCCGCAAGGATATGGAATCTTTCCGGGAATGCATGAAACACCAGAAGGATTACCGGAAAATTCCACCACATTATATCGCCTGGTTGCAAAAGCAGAAAAGCGATAAGTGGCTTACCATCACCCGGCAATACCTCGATGATTTCCTGGTATATGTTGATGACATCGGCCTGGATACTGATAACAGCCGCAGGTTGGCCTCTAATACCGCCTTGTCCATGGTCGGGTTGAAGGCTTTTTTGGATTTCTCGGTTGATATCAAAGCGATCGATCAGAATTATGCTGACAGTTTGCTGAAAATTTACGATGGA
>JBHHXV010000340.1:0-1784 GCA_046757225.1 bacterium | reverse complement strand
TATCACAGGATTTTCGCTACGATTGCCTAAATTCAACATATCAATAGACTTTTTCAACGAATCAGGCTATAATATTGAGTTGGAGGTTTTTATGAAAAAAGGGATCTATTTATTGCCGAACATGGTCACCATGGCTAATATGTTCTGCGGTTTTTACGCCATTGTAGCGGCCACCCAGTCGCTGTTCACCTATGCGGCCATAGCGATCGTGATTTCCGGGGTCATGGACTTTTTCGACGGCAAGCTGGCCAGAATGACCCACTCCTGCAGCCGGTTCGGGATGGAGTTCGACTCCCTGGCGGACCTCATTTCTTTCGGCATGGCCCCGGCGGTGCTCTGCTATCTGTGGGCCTTGAAACCGTTCGGCCGGCTGGGATGGGGAGCGGCTTTCCTGTATCTGATCTGCGGGGCC
The DNA here is from genome assembly GCA_046757225.1 of bacterium. GTDB lineage: Bacteria > SZUA-182 > SZUA-182 > JBHHXV01 > JBHHXV01 > JBHHXV01. The sequence goes on along the minus strand of JBHHXV010000340.1, from coordinate 1,372 downwards.
ATGAGGCTGGCCCGCTTCAATGTGCAGGCGGAAACAGCCAAAACCAGTGATTTTATCGGCCTGCCCATACCTGCGGCCGCCATTCTGCTGGCCTCGGAAGTCCTGCTCCACAACCGGTTCTGGGACAATCAGATCGGCTCTTCCATCGCGGTGATGATTTCAGCCTACATACTGGCTTTTCTGATGGTCAGCAACATCAGATACTGGAGCCTCAAAGAGCTGCATTACAAAAAACGGAGGCCGTTCAGCCTGCTGGTGGCTTCCTCTCTCTACCTGTTTGTGCTGATATCGGAGCCTCAACTGGTTATCTTCATCAGCATGTTGCTCTACACCTCCTCCGGCGTCTACAACCTGACAAAAAACCGGGAAGCCGAAGAAAAAACAGTAGCACCTAAGCGGGTAGATGCTGCCTGAGCATAAAACCACTCTAATCATCATACTGCTGGTTTCGCTGTTCCTGGGCGCCTGTAAGGGTAAAGAAACCTCGTCCGCGAAAACAGCTCCCTCTCCCGAGCCGAACATCAGTATTGTGGCCGCCATCAACTCGGAACCGATTACCAGGAAGGAATTCTCCTGGCGCTTTAAAGCGTTAACCGGCTATAACATCAAGACCCCCCCGGTCTCCCGGAAAGAGCTGTCAAGCTTGAAAAAAAACTTTCTGGAAGAGCTTGTCATCAAGAAAATCCTCCTCCAGGAGGCCGCTCACCTGGGTTACTCTCTGGAGGAAAAAGAATTTGAAACCGGCATCGAAGACCTGCTCAAGGATTATTCCAAGGAAACCATGAAAGACAAGATCGCCGAATTCAAAAAAGACGCTCACCGAAATCTTTTAATGCGGGAAAATCTTCTTATCCGCAAACTGATAAACCGGGAAATAAACGGAAAGGTCCTGGTTAAGAAATCCGAGCTTTTCCGGTATTTTAAAAGACACCCGGGAGAGTTTGTCCGGCCGGAAAAGGTCCATGTCCTGCAAATCCTTTTATCCTCAGAGGAAGAAGCCGATAAACTCCATAGGCAATTGAAAGAGAAAAAAACAGATTTCGCAAAACTGGCCCGGGAAAGAGCCAAACAGGAAAAAGGCTTCATGAACGGCGACCTGGGTATTATCAAACGGGGGCAGGTTTCGGAAGAATTTGACAAAAGAGCCTTTTCCTTGAAAAAAGGGGAAACAAGCGATGTTTTTAAAACGGAATTCGGTTACCATATTATTAAGGTTACCAAAAAGATAAAACCGGAAAAAATCAGTTTTTACGTGGCTAAACCGATTATTCTCAAGAAACTCATGAAAAAAAGAGCGGACATCGCTTACCGTAAATGGATCAAAAAACTGAGAGCTCGCTCCACTGTAAAAATTAATGTAGATTTCTTTTAA
>JBHHXV010000339.1:0-1797 GCA_046757225.1 bacterium | reverse complement strand
CAAGATCCTTCTCCTCCTTATCGCTTTGGTAGCAAGCATCGGCTTGCTTAATCAAGCGGTCAGATTTTCCGATTATATGTATGGTTATTTAACTGACCTGCCTGAAGAAGAGCCAGCCAGACCGGAAAAACTTTACTTTATTAACAACAAAATACCATCTCCCGCCAAACAGAAACCAAAGCGGCCTCAAGTTGATTTGCATGAAAGATAGAGATATCTACAAGGTAATCGAACTGCTGGAGGAGGAATTCTCTCAGTGGAAAGTGCCGATTGTTACGGAGATTGCCCAGGCGGAACGGTCTCCGTTTAAGGTGCTGATTTCCACGGTTTTGAGCCTGCGCACCAAGGATGAGACTACCAGGGAAGCCTCCATGAGGCTGTTCGCTCTGGCGGAGACTCCGGCCGATATGTCGAATTTATCCCCGGAACAAATCGAGAAAGCGATCTATCCGGCCGGTTTCTATAAATCAAAGGCCCGTAATATTTTGAAGATTTGCCGGAAGTTGGTGGATGCATATCATTCTGAAGTGCCTGAGGAATTGGAGCAGTTGTTGGAGTTTCCGGGAGTAGGGCGCAAGACCGCCAACCTGGTTCTCACCCTGGGGCACGGTTTGCCTGGTATCTGCGTGGATACGCATGTCCACCGGATCACCAACCGCCTGGGATATGTAAACACCGGAACACCGGAGGAAACGGAGTTCGCCCTTCGCCGCAAGCTCCCCAAGCAGTTTTGGGTTCCCATCAACGACCTGCTGGTAAGCTACGGTCAAAACCTCTGCCGCCCGGTTTCCCCTTATTGTAGCCGTTGCCGGATTTTCCGGTATTGCGACAGAAGCGGGGTTGACAAATCAAGATAATCCTTTAATAAATAGCTGGTTTGTGATAACGTATTGCGAAGTGAGCGATGGATGAGGAACGGAATTATTATCAGTTACTGGGAATCGATAAGGAAGCCGGCCAGTCCGAAATTAAGAGAGCCTATCGGGAGTTAGCTCATAAATACCATCCCGACAAGGGAGAACCGAGCGCCGGGTCCGAAGAGATGTTTCTGTTGGTAACGAGAGCCTACGAGGTCTTAAGCGATTACAATAAGCGGGTTCTCTATGATCATTATGGTCCTTCACTGGCCCCGGCTTCCCTTTCCAGCCCTGATCTTTTCACGGAAATAGAATTGATCGTCAGTAATGTGAAAGGCTTCTGGAACCGATTGCAGGAGCTGGCCAGGTCTTCAATAAGAAGGGATTGACAATATAATTTTATGGGCGGGTAGCTCAGTTGGAAGAGCATCGGCCTTACAAGCCGAGGGTCACAGGTTCAAGCCCTGTTCCGCCTACCATTTCGGTTATAAACTTGATTTGCTTTTTTCCCTGTCAATAAAGGGATCAGGCCAACGTCCCAAGAGAATTCGTTGGCAAAAAGAAGTTTATCGGTGAGGAAAATTATTGGAAATCGTCAATGACTCATGGTCCCTTATGAGTTGACAAGTTCCGCCAGTTTGTTGCTGATCAGGGTAACGTGGTTCATCTCCTCTTTGATCAAAGCGGAAATCCTCTCTTTTCCCTGTTTATCGGGCACCGCCTCTTTCATTCCCATGAAGAAAATAATGGCGTCTTTTTCAAAACCGAGAGCCACCTTTAAGAGATCTTCCTCGGTCATCTCTCCGGTTATGACATCCTGAGGCTTCCGGTTCAGGTTGAAGACACATCCACTGGCAATCGCCTGCAAATACATATGGGCTTCGTCTTCGGGATTCAGGAAATTCTCGCTTTCATGCAGCCAGTCGGTTTTCAAGGAAGA
>JBHHXV010000338.1:0-1820 GCA_046757225.1 bacterium | reverse complement strand
TAACCGGCTCTTTTCATCATGAGGGGGTGACGGATGGCCCGTCATGAAAAGTTTTGGGGGCAAAGAACGGCCAGGATACTGTCTACCTGGAACACCACTTCCTCTTCGGTTCCGTTGTTGCGAATAACAAAGTCGGCGGAAGCGATCTTTTCCTCCAGAGGCATCTGGGAATCGAATCTCTGTTGGGCTTCTTCCGGGGTGAGCCGGTCTCGGGAGATTATCCGCTTTAAACAGTTTTCCCGGCTGGCCGCCACCACCACCACCTTGTCCATCGACCGGTCCTGGCCGGTTTCCATCAGCAGAGGAACATTCAGGACGATTAAAGCTTCAGGGGAGTCTTGGCGGATCCGCTTTATAAGCCGGCTCTGTTTTTCCCAGACCCTGGGGTGGACGATACCGTTTAATAATTCCCTTTTTTTCCGGTCAGCAAAGATAATCGTTCCCAATCGTTTTCTATCCAGCTGGCCGCCGGGAAGGAGAATCTCCTGGCCAAACAACTTCAAAATATCACGCCAGGCCGGCTCATCCGGCTCTACCGCCTCTCTGGCCAACCGGTCGGCGTCAATTACCGGCAACCCCCGCTCTTTCATGATTCCGGCCACCAGGCTTTTCCCGCAGCCGATATTGCCGGTCAATCCGATCAGCACGGATGACCTTCCAGTTTACAGGAAAATTCCTTTTGATGAACCGCTCCCCTGGAAGCCGTGGAATACAAATGAAATTCGGAAACCGTAAACATGGAGCTGGTAAAAGATTTATGTTTATCCAGGAAATCTTTCACCTTTTTTAAAGGGCAGTAATTAAGCCTCGCCAAGGTAATATGGGGAGAAAACCGGCGCTTTTCAGGAGGAATACCCGCCTCCCGCAAAGCTTGATCGATCTTCTGTTTCAGTTGCCGCAGATATTCGTTATCCCGGACTCCCGCCCAGATAACCCTCACCTTTCCATTGGAAATAAAATAACCGATTCCGGTCAGGCCAAGGGTAAAAGAGGGATAATTTATTTCCGACAACCCGGTTTTTATATTGACCAGCGCATCCGTTTCTTTTTCTCCGATAAAACGGAGGGTAAGGTGAAGCTGTTCTTTCCTGACCCATCTGGCCCCGGACATCTCACCCCTCAACCTCACAAGCTCTTTCGTTAATTTATCCGGCAGGTCAACAGCCACAAATAGCCTGGGCATCATTCCCCCGTTTTCTTTTGTAAATTGGCGGTTGTGGTAAAGTTTATTTTACACTAAAATTACGTATGGTGGAATTTTTCCGGTTTCATCCGACATAATACAATAATGCAGCACAGTAAGATACCGATAATATTATTAGGAGCAGTAGCTTTGTTCAGCTGTTCAAGATGGTTCGGAAAACGGGAAGGCGCTCCTTATCGCCGCCTGCTTCCTGACCACCCGATCAGCTGGGTTTGTTATTATGGAGAAAACAGCCCTGATTTATCGTTTGATCAGTATAAGCTGGCGGTATTGGAGCCTGACCACCATATTCCCATAAAGCCGCTTCTGTCCAGAGGGACCAAGGTGCTGGCCTATTTGAGCCTGGGCGAAATCGGGAATTACCGTTCCTATTTCAAGAAAGCCAAGGAAAAGGGGCTGCTGCTGAAACCGGTGGAACACTGGGAGGGCAGTTACGCGGTAAAGTTTTCGGCTCCCGGGTGGACTGAAATGCTTACGGAAAAGCTGATTCCCAACCTGCTTCGGGAAGGGTATTCGGGGCTGTTTTTCGATACGGTGGATTCGGTGGTATTTGAAGGGTATCATCCTGAGAGCAAGCAAAAGAATATTGAAAAGCTGAAAAAACTCTTTAAGAATA
>JBHHXV010000337.1:0-1841 GCA_046757225.1 bacterium | reverse complement strand
GTGAAAATACCGAAGTGGAGCAACCCCTTTCTTGGGGGACAACCAGCTTTTTTCATCAGGACGGGGTGACGAAAGGCCCGTCATGAAAAGTTCAGTATAAAAACAGGTAAAAGCGTTGTTGTTCCGTGAATTAAAAGATCCCTTGCTGCAAGAAGCCGTATCCGGTTTCTCCCTCCAGTCGCTTCACCCGGTTTCCGGTGATGAATCCGACAGGATAATGGCCGACCTGGAAAGAAAGTATCAAAATCATGAGATCTTCCGGCTGTTCGGCACCTCGGGTATCCGGGGGATATTCAAGCTGATCACGGATAAGCCGGTAACCGCCTATCAGCGGGAAAATCATATCAGCCCCAAACTGGCTTATTTTTACGGCCGGGCTTACGGAAAAATGACCTTGAATCACGGTATGGCCCCTGAGGTTCATGTGGCGATGGACCCGAGGGGATCCGGTCCGGCTATGGCGGCGGCTTTGATGACCGGCCTGGTGGAAGAGGGGGTTTCCGTAAAGTTTAGCGGTGTTTCCTCCACCCCATCCGGGTCTTTTTTCCCTAACAGCATTATTGTAACCGCCTCCCATAATCCCACCGAATATAACGGCATCAAAGCCTTTATCAATGAAATACCGATTACCTATGAAACCGAATGGGAAGTGGAGCGGTATTTCCGAACCCTGGAGATTCTGGAAGAGCGGGGTTGTTTTCCCGGAAAAGCGGAAACTCCCGGACAAGTCACGGACAATTCCCGGGATATATATTCGCTCTGCCTGGAACATATCCGCCGGGAAGCGAAAAAAGAGGGTTTATTACCGGACGATGACCAGGGAGATTATCCCCTTAAGGGGTGCTGCATGCCCCTGGATCTGGCTTATGGGTCGGTGGCCAGCCGGGTGGAGAAAGAATCCGTTCACCTGTCTTCTCAGATCAAGGGTTTGCTGGAAACCGGGATGGTGCTGGTCGGTTACGGAACCGAGCAGAACCCGGAAAAGATAAACTATAGAATCGGTGCCGCATACCCCTATGGGGAAACCCCGGAAAAGATGACAGAGGGGGAACTGGCCGCTTTTGCCGCGGGGAAATACGGGTATGGTCAAGACCGGTTCACCCAAAAAGCTCATTATCGCAGTTTTTATTTTCCCTGCCTGTATAAATTTCATGATTCCTCTTTACCTGAAAAGGGTTTGAAGCTGGATACCGGAGAGACGCTTTTTTTGGAGGCGGACAGAGACCCCCGATTAGCGGAGGCTCTGGAGCGGGAACTCTCCCGGCTGAAACTGCTTCCCGCCTGTTCGGTGGACTGTGATGGCGACCGTTTTCTGGCCACTGACCCGGAATTATGCCGAAAGCCGGTGCCCTACCTTTCCGGGGACAGCATGATTATGTTGTTCGCCCTGGCCATGAAGGATTCCCTGGAAGAGGTGGTTTATACGGTGGAAAGCGGTCTTTCCATAGGAAAATTCCTGGAAGCGAAGCATATCGATTACCAGGAGGTTACCGTAGGTGACCGGGCGATCGCCGATTATTTAAGCGAAAAGGGCGAAACCGGCGTATCTATCGGCGGGGAGCCGTCCGGGCATATGATGTTCAGAGAGACAGCGGGAAACAAGTCAAGAATAGTGGATGATCCCATTATTACCCAGCTGCGGATTCTGGGAATCATGCGGAGAGCGAACCGGCATTTCGGCCAGCTGATAAATGAAGTGCAGGAAGAAGAGGTCTATACGGCCCGCAAACCGGAAGCCTGGGCCGGAGACAGATCCGGTATCACTCTCTGGGAAAAAAACCGGCTCGAACTGGGAACCATCAAACGTGTCGGCGGCAAAAAGTATCTCCGGTTAAACGAAG
>JBHHXV010000336.1:0-1854 GCA_046757225.1 bacterium | reverse complement strand
TTCTAACCCGAATAATTCGGGAATCATCGCAAAGCAGACGATATGTTGTTGAAAACAGTTACTTTCTGTCAGTTTCCCTTCAACTTATTCTGCCAACGGATTTTGTGGGGAGGTTGGCATGAAACCTTTTCCGGTAGAGGTCTGGCAAAAGCAGCTCAACTTTATGTCCAGGTTAGAATTCGATTCCCGGCTGAGCCTTGACCCCTTTTTTAAGAGGGTGTTTGATGAGCGTCATTTCCGAGACCAGGTCGGCGGCCTCAATCAAAGCGGGGGTGGCTCCCCTGCCGGTCATGATCAGATGGAGCGTTTCCGGCTTTCGCCTCATCAATTCCAGGACTTTTTTTTCTTTGATCAGGCCGTAGCTGACCATATAAATGATTTCATCCAGGATGATCATGTCCGCCTGAGGGTGTAATACCGCAGATTTTACCAGCTCGTAATCGGTTTCCGCTTTTGCTTTCAAGCCGGCCTTTTCCCGGGAGCTGTCCGGGTCAAGAAATCCCTCGCCCAGCTGCCTGAACTCAACCAACCCCTCAAACGCTTGAACAGCCTTTAGTTCTCCGGTCTTCCACCTTCCCTTGATAAACTGATACACAGCCACCTTTTTTCCGTTCCCGGCTGCCCGTAAAAGCAGCCCCAGAGCGGCGGTGGTTTTTCCCTTGCCGGAGCCGGTGAAAATAATATTCAGCCCTTTGACGATCATGCGAGTATATTCGGAAATTGTGATTACGTTCGATGAGGCACCACATCCGGTTTACCGGTTATTCCCTAATTATTCGGAAACCTCGAAATAGGTGGCTGAACATTTTTCTGATTCCCATACGGTAATACGGGCTGGCGCACAGGAGACTTTTTTCTTTAATTCCCGGTAAAGATAAGCGGCGATATTTTCTGAGGAGGGGTTTTGGTTAATAAAGGGAGGGAGGTCATTAAGGTTTCTATGATCCAGTTCTTCCAGTATCTGATGTAAGCTTCCCTTCAACTTCTGGAAATCGATCACCATCCCGAGATCATCAACCCTTTCGGAGCGGACCACCGCCTCTACTTTCCAGTTATGGCCGTGAAGGTTCTCGCATTTTCCTTTATATCCCCTTAACTGGTGAGCAGAGGAAAAACTGGCTTCCACCGAGACTTCGAACATGCTAATTATAGAATCTTTTATTGAGATCCAGTTTTATGCTGGACATCTGCAATAATTGCGAGAAAGCGATCTTGTCCACTGACTTTTCATAAGCCTCCTCAGGGGAGACCTGGTCGTTTCTGACCATTTCCAGGAGGGAATCCCCCAGATTGATCATGCCATGTTCCTTGTTGGATTTAATAACCCCCGGTATCTGGTTATGTTTTTGGGTATTGATCAGGTTGGCCACCAGCGGTGAGTACAACAGCACTTCAAAGGCGGCCACCCGCTTATGTCCCTTTTTAGGCAGCAGCAAGGTCTGGGAAACAATCCCTTTCAGGTTTTTGGAAAGGAGCAGCCGGATAAGGTCCTTCTCTTCATCGGGAAAAGAGTTGATGATGAAATCTATGGTGGATATTACCGAATCCGTGTAAAGGGTAATGATAACCAGACAGCCGCTGTCCGCCAGTTCCAGGGCGGATCTGATCGCTCTGGGACTGTCTATTCTTTCCGCCACCAGAATATCCGGGGGAGCCATCAGGCTGGCTTTCAGTCCGCTCTCTATAGAGGGGGTATGAATGTTGACCTCCCGCTGGTTGATGATGCATTTATTGTTTTGATAAACGAATTCGATCGGCCGTTCAAAGGAAACCACGTGTTTGGATTTGGTTTGGTTGACCTGCTCTATGATGGCCGCCAGGGTGCTGGTTTTTCCTGAAGACGGGGGACCGGTG
>JBHHXV010000335.1:0-1859 GCA_046757225.1 bacterium | reverse complement strand
ACCAGCTCAATCCGGCCGCTGTCGCCGCTTATCCGATGTACCGGGGGATCGCTTCTTTGCTGGGAATGGATTTGGTGAAAATTGATGACGATACGCTGGAGAGTGAGTTTGACGCTCTGGCCCGGCAGTATCGAACCGGCGATTACGATTATTTTTTTCTCCATATAAAGCCCTGCGACAGCGCCGGGGAGGATGGCGATTTCCCGAAGAAAGTGCAGGCCCTGGAAAAAATCGACCGGCTCCTGCCAAAGATTACCGGCCTGAACCCGGACGTGCTGGCAATCACCGGAGACCACTCCACTCCCGCCAATATGAAGGGCCATTCCTGGCATCCGGTGCCGGTTCTGCTTTCAGGAAAACACTGCCTGCCTGACCGGGTCGCTTCTTTTGATGAAATATCAGTAGCTGCCGGGGGGTTGGGACAGATGCAAAGCAAGTACTTGCTGCCGCTTATGCTGGCCAATGCCGGTAAGCTGGAAAAATACGGAGCCTGAGAAAAAGGTTTACCTTTGCGAAATATTTTGAAATAGTATTAATGTCGTATCAACCTTTAATATCCACCCTTAAGAGAGAAGAAATATGTTAAATATAAAAAAAATCGCGATTCCGATCGATTTCAGTGAATATTCCCAGAAAGCCTTGATTTACGCCCTGTCCATTGCCGAGCAGTTTAAGTCCGAGGTTCATCTGCTGACGGTGCTTGACGACCGGGTGTATGATGACCGGCGCCTGGCCGTGTATACCCTGGACGAGTTGATCAAGGACCGCTTGAAACAGCAGGATGAAGACCTTGACGCCATGATTAAAGAGGTCTTAATGCCTTCTCAAAAGAAGATCAAGCTGAAAAAAGTGGTCAAGATAGGTATTCCTTTCTCGGAAATCATCAAATACGCGGAAGAGGAGCTGATCGATCTGATTATTCAAGGATCTCACGGCCGCACCGGAATCGCCCATTTACTGGTGGGAAGCACCACCGAGAAGGTCATTCGCAAAGCTCCCTGCCCGGTACTGGTGGTCAGGCCTTCTGAGCGTGAATTTGTCACGGTCGATAAATAATTATCTGTTTATAAAAAATTTATATTCATACCAGCGGTCAAACCGGGTACGATCCCACTTTTGGAGGGAAACCAGGATTATCCGCAATGTGTCCAGTATTTTCCAGAGGTGGCTTCCCGCCTTCAAGGCAGCATACAGTAACCGGCTTTTCAGGGACTCCTTATCCGTGAGTAAAGAGATCATCCCCGGGGTTATCCTGATTCCTTTATTACTGTAATTACTCAGGAGATGAAACAGGTCGTTCAGATAGGTCTGTTCATGCTTGCTGTAACTTTTACTGTAGACCTCCTTTATATCGTCGGTTATAAGACCGTCTTTTCGGGCTTTTTTATATAATTCTGTTTCCGGAAAAAAAGTCAGGTTAAAATTGTTCAACCGGTAGGGAGTGGGGAACCTGGCCAGAAACATCAGCGTAGAGACCAGATCCTCTCTCGTTTCCCAGGGATTGTTGATGATGATGTCATACCTGATGTCTTTTATCTTATCTTTGAATTCATTAATTATATTGACCGATTTTTCCACCAGCTCATTGGAATGCCGCCTTTTATAAAGTTTTTTGGTGCGTTCGCTGGCGGTCTGTATGCCCATTCTTATCCCGGTCAGGCCGGCATTGACCAGCAGCGATAATTTCCCCCTGGTCAAGGTGGTCGGGGTGGCTCCGCCAATATCCAGAGGCAGGCCGATCTTCCGCTTGTATTCCCGGCAGAATTCTTCTATCTCCGCTTCGCCATAGGCAAAGAAGGCGTCATCATCAAAGGTGACGTGCCTGATGAAAGGCAGCTTTTCCTTTGCCCCGGTCAATT
>JBHHXV010000334.1:0-1882 GCA_046757225.1 bacterium | reverse complement strand
CTATTTTCAACAACATATCATCTGCTTTGCTATGATTCCCGAATTATTCGGGATAGATCATCATCCTGGGGAAGTCTCTTATGATAATTTCAGCTTCAGTATAGTATAATCCGGCAGGTATTTCAATTTATTGGATTATTCATTTTTATGACAGAAACCTTATCAAAGACCCGGTTTAGCAGACCGTTGATGATCGGGTTGATACTGGAAATCATTTTTCTGGCAATAGCGGGCCTGGGAAACCTGCGCCTTCGGATGATCCCGTTCTTGGTTTTATATTTCCTGGCCTTCGGCGTTTTTTTATCTGCGGTCAAGCTGTCGGAAAAGCGGTTTACGGTCCGGTTTATTCTGCTGTTCGCCCTGCTTTTCCGGGTGACTATGCTGCTCGGCCCCCCCTCGTTATCCGACGACATTCACCGGTACCTGTGGGACGGCCGGGTGCAGAACGCCGGCATAAACCCGTTCCGTTACCCCCCGGACTCGCCGGAAGTCAGCTTTTTGAGGGATGAACATTACCCGGGAATCAACCACAAGGAGATCTCCACCATCTATCCCCCGGCAAGTCAGTTCCTGTTCCGGCTGGTGGACCGGGTGGATCATTCCTTTACCGGAATGAGGGCGGCTTTTATTCTGGTGGATTTCCTGGTTTCCTTTTTTATCATCAAGATACTGGGGGCGCTGGGCAAGGATAAAAGGAAAATAATCTATTACGCCTGGAACCCGCTGGTGATAATGGAAGTGGCTTCCAGCGGACATGTCGACGTGCTGGGAACCGCCCTGCTGCTGGGAGCGATCTGGCTTTATTTAAGGGGATGGTTCCGCTTTTCCTCTTTTGTGCTGGCCTTGTCCTTTCTGGCCAAGTTCTGGGCGGTCTCGATCCTGCCCTTCTATAAAAAGAAGCTCAAAAAAAGCGGGTGGTGGGTTTTTCCCTTGACCGTGCTGGTTCTCTACCTGCCTTTTCTGGATAGCCCGGAGCAGTTGTTTGCCGGGCTGTTCGCGTACAGCCGGGGCTGGGAAACCAATGACTCGATCTTCCGGGTGGTCAAATGGCTGCTGGGAACCCATCTGTATACCAGAGCCGTCATTGTTTTTATCTATCTCTCCCTGATCTGGTATCTGACCAGCCGGTATACCGGCAATATATTAAGAGAGACTTATATCCTGATCGGCGCCTTTCTGCTGCTCAGCCCCACTGCTTTTCCCTGGTACTTCTGCTGGATGGTTCCCTTTATCTGCTTTTACGAACACCCCGGCTGGCTGTACCTGACCGCGGTCACCCCCCTTTCCTACACGGTGCTGATCGATTTCCAGACCAGAGGAATCTGGCGGGAAAACCAGGCGGTTATCCTGGTGGAATACCTGCCCTTTCTGCTGATCTCTCTCCGGCATTTTTTGAAAAAGCGCAGTAGCTGATGTATACTTTCAATAATGTATAAAAAAACAATTATTGCTTGTGTTCTGTTTCTGCTGGTATTTGGTTGTTCCTCATCAGAGCGCCCCGAATCAAAAAGCTCTCCGGCTGATAAAACTCCCGCTTACGGGGACACCCTTATCGAGGGGTCGATCGGCGACGCCAGCAACCTTATTCCGCTGCTGGCCACTGACGGAGCCTCCCACTCCATCGCCGGGCTGGTTTACAACGGCCTGGTCAAATACGACAAGAACATCAATATCGTAGGAGACCTGGCCCAGTCCTGGGATATTTCCCCGGACGGCCTGACTATCACCTTTCATCTGAGAAAAGGGGTGAAATGGCACGATGGCGAGGAGTTTACCGCCGCCGACTGCCTGTTTACCTACCGGAAGATCATCGATCCCAAAACCCCCACCGCTTACGAATCCGATTTCCTGATGGTAAAGAAAGCGGAGGTCGTGGATACCT
>JBHHXV010000333.1:0-1882 GCA_046757225.1 bacterium | reverse complement strand
CCTCCTTCCCTCGCTTCGGGAGATACGTGTCCCACGCAGGGACCTCTGGTGCCGCCGTAAAAACGTCCGTCAGTAATCAAGGCTACTGATTTGGAAAAATCCATGCCCGCTAAAGCGGCGGTGGGGGAAAGCATCTCCCGCATTCCCGGGCCTCCCCTGGGGCCTTCATAACGAATCACGACCACGTTTCCCGCTGAAATCTTTCCCTTTACAATCGCTTCCATAGCGCTTTCCTCGCTGCTGAAGACCCGGGCGGTTCCTTGAAAGCGCTTCATTTCCTCAACCACTGCTGTTTGTTTTACCACTGCTCCGTCAGGAGCCAGATTACCCCGGAGAACCGCCACTCCGCCTTCCTGGTGGAAAGGGGTTTCCAAAGGCCTGATCACCTGCTGAGGAGCGGTAACGGCCTGTTCCATGATCTGATAAGAGGTCAGTCCGGAAACCGTGGGAATATCGGCCAGCTTTTCCTGAAGGTTTTTTTGCAGGGCGGGAATTCCCCCTGCATAATCCAGGTCCTCCATGAATGTTTCTCCCCCGGGCCGCATATTGGCCAGATGAGGGGTCCGGCGGCTGACCAGATCGAAGGTGTCCAGCTCCAGATCCACGCCCGCTTCATGAGCGATAGCGGACAGGTGTAAAACCGAATTGGTGGAGCCTCCCAGGGCCATATCCACGGTAACGGCGTTTTCCAGGGAAGATCCGGTGATAATCTGTCTGGCGGTAATCCCTTTGTTAACCAGTTCAACCGCCTTTACCCCGCTTTGAAAAGCCAGCCTGCGTTTTTTGGCTGACACTGCCAGAGCGGTGGCGCATCCCGGCAGGGACATACCCATCGCTTCAGTGGCGCAGGCCATGGTATTGGCCGTATACATCCCCTGGCAGGAGCCGGCTCCCGGGCAGGCGGCCTCTTCCAGGGCGTGCAGTTCCTGCTCATCTATCTTTCCGGCCTCGAACCGACCGACCGCTTCAAAGGTGTCTCTGACCAGGGATCTCCGGCAACCATTATAATTTCCCGAAAGCATAGGTCCGGCGGTCAACACGATTGCCGGAATATCCAGCCGGGCGGCCGCCATAATCATCCCCGGGGTGATTTTATCGCAGTTGGTTAATAAAACCAGGCCGTCCAGGGCATGGGCGATAGTTACCGATTCGATCATATCGGCGATCAATTCGCGGGAAGCCAGGGAATAATGCATTCCCTTATGCCCCATGGCGATGCCGTCACAGATGGCCGGAACTCCGAAGATAAAGGAGTAGCCCCCGCCTGAGTGCACCCCTTTTTCTGTATAACGTTCCAGGTCCCTCATGCCGGAGTGCCCCGGCACCAGATCGGTAAAACTGCTGGCCAGTCCGATAAACGGTTTCTCCAGAGATTTCCGGTCCACACCGGTAGCCATAAGCAGCGCCCGGTGAGGGGAACGCTCTGGTCCCTCGGTGATTCTATCGCTGTTCATGGAATTATTGCGACCGGCATGCTTTTATCGTCTTTTCCATTTTATCCTTTAATAGAAGTTTTTTCTTTTTAAGATCGATTTCTCTTTGTTTCTGCTCTCCGGTCGGAAAGGAAAGTCTGGAAATTTTATTTAATTCCGCGTCATATTTTTGGTGTTCTTCTCTTAGATGTCTGAAGTTTTTGTCGGTTTCCATCAAGTGGTCGATCACCTCACAATTCTGCATATTTTCTCCTTGTACAAGAAGGTTTCTAATTGTCCTATTTTAAGCTATGGACAACAGTGCCAATCCTACTAGAAACTGCCGGTTTTGTCAAGACCACGGAACTCTCTGAATATACCATTTCCCACCAGATTTCTTTACCGTGAAAATACCTAACCCGGTCTATTCAGCATAAACTTGGCTGACATTTGCCAGACCCCAGAAAATG
>JBHHXV010000332.1:0-1923 GCA_046757225.1 bacterium | reverse complement strand
AAGCTGGTTGTCCCCCAGGAAAGGGGTTGCTCCACTTCGGTATTTTCACGGTAAAGTATAGCGATGAGATGAAAGATTACTATCAGATCCTGGGGATTCCTCCAGACAGCTCCACCGTAGAGATAAAAAAGGCTTACCGGAACCTGGCCAAATTGTGCCATCCTGACGCTGCCGACAGCGCCGGTTTATCCGATAAGGAAGTTAAGCTTTTATCGGATAAATTCAAGGAGGTAAATGAGGCGAACGCGATTTTAAGTCAGCCGGATCAAAGGAGGAAGTATGATGAGAGGTTAAAAGAAAGCCGTCGTCCTCGCCGGCCGGCAGACACTCAGTCTAAAACCGGTCATCGCTCTCCCGGGCAGAGGAAACCTTCTTCCCCGGAAAAGGAGAAAACCAGGAGAAAAGAATATCGAGACCATGGTGAAAATCACCGCAGTGAGACTCCTTCTCATCGGCAGAGCACCTCTTTTGCGCAGCCGGCCAAACATACATACCGGCAGTATAAACGGAAAAAAAGAATCCAGGAAATCATAATGATAGTCATTATGGGGCTGTTTGCCATCTACCTGTTTTCCCGTATTAATAAGGAACACTTGAAAGTTTACCGTAAAGCTTCCAAACGGGTGGAAGTTTCTTTCTCTCAAGTCCCCGACAAAACCAAACAGCAGATAATGCAGGAAATCTATAATGACCGGTATATGGATAACTCCCCGGATGTTTCCAAGCCGCCAGCCGAGGTTCCCGACACCTTCCCAAATGATCAGACCGCAGAAGCAGACGCTGGTCAACCGGACCTGAAACCAAATTCACCGGCTCCACCGGAGCAGCCGGCCGAATCTCTCGATTTACTGAATCAAATCTGGAATGGCGCTGATATAGATTGAAACATTCCCGTAAAACCATAACCGCTCTCTTGACCCTGCTGCTTTTACCCACCCTCGTTCAGGCCAGTTTCCCTAAATTAAAGGGGTATGTAAACGATTCCGGCCAGAAATTAAAGCCAAAATATGTTGGCCTGATAGAAAACATTATCACTGAGTTGGAACAGAAGACCGGGGTGGAAATATATATCGCGATAGTGGAGAGTCTGGACGGTTTTTCCCCGGATGATTACGCGGCCGCGCTTTACAAACGATGGAGAATCGGATACCGGAAGAAGGGCGAGGGGGTTCTGCTGCTGGTCGGCCTGGAAAACCGTAAAATGCGGATCATTGCGGGAGACGGCCTCAAGGAGGTTATTACCACCCGGATCAGCCGTCAACTCAAGCGGGAAAAGATTCTCCCCCTGTTTTCCCGGGGGGAATACTCGGCCGGTATACTGGTTGCGGTTTCCAGTATGACCAAGCTGATATCCGAAAAAAAGGGAGTGAAAATAAAACAATTAAATTTCAAACGGGATAACAGACCGGTAATGATAGACCCGGTGACTGTCAGCCTGGTTTTCAGTATCATCATCATTACCCTGGTACTGATCGGGGTTCCGTTCTTTACCAGGGTTTATCCGAAACTGAAGAAACGGTTTTGAAATTAATAAGAGCTGGGTATTGCCCGACTCATGGTTAAGTGGTAAGATTTGCTTTTATTTCAAGTTTAAAGGTGAAAAAAGATGTTTGGCAACAGGGATAGAGCTGATTTCATAGAAAAGATAACCGATTTTATTTCCACAGTGGCGTATTCGGAGTTGATTACCGTGGCCGACAATATCCCCTGTATCCGTCCCATGGTATACGTAAATGACGCTCTGACTATTTACATGGTTTCCTCCAGGGCGGCGGCCAAAATCGAGCAGATAAAACAAAACCCTCATGTTTCGGTGGTTATCATCAAATCGTTCAATACCCAGGAAGATACCCGGGAAGTGATTATAAACGGACTGGCTTCAATAGTGGAGGACGAACAGGAAAGGAAAAAGGTGTTCGGGCT
>JBHHXV010000331.1:0-1972 GCA_046757225.1 bacterium | reverse complement strand
AAGGGAAACTGATAAAAAGTAACTATTTTCAACAACATATCATCTGCTTTGCTATAATTCCCGAATTATTCGGGTTAACGAGCAAGTTTACAATACAGGTTTGGTTGCACGGCACAAAACCCAACAAAACCATTAACCGTGTTGGGTTTCGCAACTTGAACGCAACATTACTTGACATGTATTACATAGTTAAATACTATATGGTAAGATTTGCATTGTACGCTTTGGCATAGTCGGCGTGACCTTTTTCACGGTCAACCGCCGGTCATGATTCCCGAATTATTCGGGCTAAAATTCAAAAAGAGGAGAAAGGGTATGAAGAATTTTCCTGTCTGGGTGCTAATGTTGAGTTTGGGGGTTGGTTGTTCAAGCAGTATCCATAGTGCCAAAGAAGCGACCGGAGAGAAAAAGATCTGGAGCTCGGAAGAGAAGATGCCTGCCTGGACTATGGAAGAGCCTGATTCAGACGGCGCGTATATGTACTTCGTCAGTGTCAGCGAAAGGACGGCGACTGACGCGAAAAGCCGGGAAATCGCCCTGGAAAAAGCGATTGACAGTGTAACAAAATATATGGGAACTCAGGCAAAGCTCTACTCGAAAAGGGTCTCGGTTGACTTCGGCCTGGAGAGCAAATCAATCGATTCCACCTTATCAAGCGTAAGGTTTAAGGAGCAACTCGCAGAGCAGATAGCCAGTAATGTCAAAGCCAAGAAATGGTATCAGGAAAAGTGGGAGACCCCGACCGGTATCGGCTGGAAATCGTTTGTATTGGCCAAGGTGCCGCTTTCCGCTCTGGATAACGCCGTAAAGGAAGTCGCCAAGGAAAACAAAGTGAAAGCCCAGCAAAAAGCCAAGGAAGTTTCGGATGATGTGGCCAAAGCCCAGACCCAGAAAGCTGTTGATTTCTGGGACAAAATAGAGAAATCCAGTATGTTTAAAAAATAACAGATAGGTGATGTATGAAAAGACACTATTATTTATTAGCGGCAATCCTGTTGCTGAGCGGCAGTTGCACACCGGTTTCCGTTACAAAGGTGAGGAAATCTCAAAGAGACGAGCGTGACATCAGCAATCAGAGGGCCGAAAGACAGGTTAATAATTACCAGAACTCAAGTATGGCTCAGTAAAAAGCCAATCTATGAATAGACCAGGCAATAATGCACAGCGAGCGGTTTTCCTTAAAAAAATTTTTCATCTCCTTTGTCTTGTCCTGTTTTACGATTTCCTGCGCCAGCTGGATAAAAAGAAGCAACGTATTAATCGAGGCTTCTCACGATATTCCGCCTGACTGGTTAACTTCCCCGCCTGAAAATGACGGCAGGTTTGAATATTTCATCGGGCAGTCTCAGAATTTTTCTTCAGAAACCACTTCCCGAAAGGAAGCCCTGGATGACGCTATCGATAAATACACCAGATACTGCGGCGTGTCGGTGAAAATAATCAGCACCTCCCTGGACCAGACCTCCGGTTTGGATTCACAGGTGCTGGGCACTTCTGTTTCCCGAAGGAAAAAGGGGAAACAGGAAGCTGAAGCGTATGTCAGCAGCATCAAAGCCAAGGAATGGTATATTCTCAAATATCAGCTGTACGATAAACAGGGGCTTCCCACGAAGACGGCCTGGAAAACGACGGTTTTGGTGAAGGTGCCGGTAGAGGAGAAGGCCCGGGTCCAGGCTTTTGCCCGGGAATTGAAAGAAAAGAGGCACCTGGCGGCTGTTCGTAAAGTTGAAGGCAAACTGTCAAAAGCGGCCGGATTCTATAAAGCCGCCATATCCCTCAAGGAACAGAAGAATTATTTGCCGGCCTGGAAAAATTTAAAAAACGCGGAACAACTTGTGGAAAGAGTTGCTGATAACCCGGTTTTTTACGTGGCGAAAGAGCGGCTGGAAAAACAGGAACAGGCCGACCTTGACCGGATTCCGTTAGAACGGAACCTCATTGAGGAAGCGATCAGGAAACAAAAAAACCGGGA
>JBHHXV010000330.1:0-1981 GCA_046757225.1 bacterium | reverse complement strand
CACTGCCCCCTCAAGACAGCGTGTCTACCGACTCCACCACTTCGGCTCAGTATATACAGTATTGCCAGCTAAATTAATACCGTATCTGGTATTAATGTTGACTGACGCTCTTTTTCGGCTTAATCCGGGCAGCCTTGCCCCTTCTGCTCCTCAGGTAATAAAGCTTGGCCCTCCTCACCCGGCCGCGGCTTACCACTTCGATCTTTTCTATTACCGGAGAATGAAAAGGGAATATCCGTTCCACGCCAATATTGCTGGAAATTTTCCGCACAGTAAAAGTGGCGCGGCTGCCGCCTTTACGAATCCTGATAACCACTCCCTCAAAGACCTGTATCCTGCTTTTTACCCCTTCAGTAATTCTTACATGAACCTTAACCTTGTCTCCGGACACAAAATCAGGGATTACCTCTTTTATTTCCCCTTTTTCAATTTCTTCAATTATTGACGACATAACATGACCTTTATCTTAAAGTTTGCAGCTAATCTCTATCTTCGGACGATAAACTTTTATCCGGCTTTTCCAGCAGATCGGGCCGCCTTCTCCAAGTGTTTTGCAGGGCTTTCCGGCGCCTCCACCTGGCAATCTCAGCCTGATCGCCGCTTAATAAAATCTCGGGAACCTTATATCCTGAATATTCCGCCGGCCGGGTGTAATGAGGATAATCCAGTATACCGTCACTAAAAGAATCCCGGGCAGCTGATTCCCGGTCGCCCAATACCCCGGGAAGAAGACGGCTGACGCTTTCCATTATCACCATAGCCGGCAGTTCGCCGCCGTTTAAGACGTAATCACCGATGGAAACAGTTTCATCGATCAAGAACTGGACCCGTTCATCGATCCCCTCGTACCGCCCGCAGATCAACAGCAGCCGGTCAAATCCGGCCAGATCAGAGACCTTTGCCTGATTTAAAGGGGTTCCCTGGGGGGAAAGCAAGACAGTCGAATTCCTTTTCTCCCAGCCTTTTTTTATCTGCTTTACCGCCTTGAACAAAGGTTCCGGTTTCAGGACCATTCCCGGTCCGCCACCGTAAGGGGCGTCATCCACCTGCCGGTGTTTGTCCGAACAATAATCCCGCAGGTTATGAATGTTGATTTCAATAAGCCGACCTTTTCGAGCTTTTCCAATCAAGCTTTGGTTAACAAAACGATCGAAGAGGTCGGGGAAAATCGTAAGGACATCGAATATCATTTAAGAACGGTCTGCGGCTGATAACCGTCAGTCCTGAAGCCCTTTCAGGGGATTGATAGTCATTCTTTTCCGGTCGAGATCAACAGAGACGATCACTTTTTTCAAGGCCGGTATCAATACTTCGCGCCCCTCTTTTATTACTGAATAGACGTCATTGGCGCCGGTTTCGATTATTTCTTTTATAACCCCCCAGCTTGTTCCCTGCTGATCGAAAACCTCCAGGTTTATCAGATCAGAGTGATAATATTCTCCCTCTGCCAGGGGAGGCAGTTCCGAGCGCTTTGCCGATAATTCCAGACCGGCCAGTAAATCAGCCGCTTCCCTTGAATCGGTTCCCTGGAACTTGACCATCGGGGTTTTTGCTTTTAAAGAAACTTTTTCCGGGATTAATTCCCTGGCGTTTCCTGTCCGGCCGGTTCCCTGAAAAAGCGAGTAATGAACCAGCCGCTCCGGTTTTCCGCTGTAAAGGAAAAGCTTGACAAAGCCTTCAATTCCATGGCTTTTAGTAATCTTGCCTATCTTTACCCACAAGGTTGGGCTTGTTTCCTGATCAGCTTTTTTACCGTCTCAGAAACAACGGCGCCTTTACCGATCCACTGGTTGATCTTGTCCAGGTCGAGCTTGATTGCCGGGGTTTCAGTCAGGGGATTGTAAGTTCCCAAGACCTCGATAAACTTTCCGTCCCTGGGACTGCGGCTGTCAGTAGCCACTACCCGGTAGAACGGCCTCTTTTTGCTTCCCAGACGGCTTAATCTGATTTTTACTGACAATTATTGTCCTCCATTTACGTT
>JBHHXV010000329.1:0-2016 GCA_046757225.1 bacterium | reverse complement strand
GACGAGGACGACCGGCTGGCCAGTTTCTGGATGGATCGCCTGAACCTGAAGCTTTCCCTGTCCCTGGCGGACATTACTGTCGGCCGTCAGGCGATTACCTTTGGCAAGGCTTACTTCTGGAACCCGCTCGACCTGTTCCTGCCTTTTGATCCCCGGCAGTTCGATCAGGATTACAAGGCCGGGGTGGATGCCTGCCGGATGGATATTCCTCTGGGGGATTTTTCCGGGATTAATATTATCGGAAGCCTGGGAAGGGAGATCGACGTTTCCGGTGATTATGCGGGTGGCGGCAGGTCTTTTGACGCTTCCTGGTATGGCTCGGCGATGATGGCCCGGTATTTTACCAACCTTTCGGAATGGGATCTGTCCGGGCAGGGAGGAAAGATTTACGGTGGCTATCAACTGGGCGCCGGAGCTGCCGGGGAGATCGAACCGCTGGCCATCAGACTGGAGGCGGCTTATTTATGGGCGGATGACAGCCGCCCGCTTCCCGCTCCTCATGATGGCGACCTGGTGGAAGACCACCTGACCGCGGTTGTGGGACTGGGGCACCGATTCGAAAACAGCCTGGATATTGAGGCCGAATATCTGTACAATGGCTCAGGAGACCCCGGCAACCTGGACGCCGCCCTGATCCGGTACGGCAACGGCACCAGGTTTCATCTGGGCCGGCATCTGGCAGGAGTGATGGCCGGCTATCAATTCCTGCCGATCATTACCGGTCAACTGGCGGGGATTTATTCTTTTTCCGATTTCTCCGGCCAGGTCATGCCCAGGCTTACTGTTTCGGTTTCCGATGAGTCAGATCTCTTGATCGGCGCTCTCATCAATATGGGGAAACGGCCCACCGGCGATTTCGCTTTCAGCCCGGAATTACAGAGCGAATTCGGAACTTACCCGAATATCTATTACCTGGAATTAAAGGTTTACTTTTAAATGTGGAGGATTTGATTTTGGCCAGGGGAAGGTATTATATTACTACTCCGATCTATTTTGTAAACGACCGCCCCCATATCGGGCACGCTTATACCACGATTGCCGCTGATGTGGCCGCCCGTTTTCAGCGGATGTCCGGTAAAGAGGTCTTCTTTTTAACCGGAACCGACGAACATGGGCTGAAGATCCAGCGTTCCGCCCAGGCGGCCGGTAAGACGCCTCTTGCCCTGGCTGATGAAATGTCCGGTCATTTTCAAGTGTTGTGGAAGCGGCTGAACATCAGTAACGATGATTTTATCCGAACCACCCAGGCCAGGCACAAACGGGTCTGTTCGGATATCTTTGAGAAAATTTGCGAACAGGGCGATATCTATCTGGGAGAATATGAGGATTGGTACTGCGCCCCCTGTGAAAGTTTCTGGACCGAGGGGCAGCTGCTGGATGGGGGGAACTGCCCGGACTGCCGCCGTCCTACCGAGAAACTCAGGGAAAAAAGCTATTTTTTCCGGCTTTCCCGATATCAGGAGCCGGTTCTGAAATATATTGAGGAAAACCCGGAATTTATCATACCCAGCTCCCGGCGGAACGAGATTACCAGCTTTATCAAAGGGGGGTTGAAGGATCTCAGTATCAGCCGGGCCACCCTCGATTGGGGAGTGCCGGTTCCCCATGATCCCGCTCATGTGATGTATGTCTGGTTCGACGCCCTGACCAATTATATCTCCGCTCTCGATTACCCGGAGGGAGAAAAGTACAAAAAATTCTACCCGGCGGACGTTCACCTGATGTCCAAGGATATTATCCGCTTCCATGCGGTCTACTGGCCCGCTTTTCTGATGAGCGCCGGCCTGCCTCTGCCGAAAAAGGTAGTGGTTCACGGTTGGTGGACGGTGGAGGGAAAGAAGATGTCCAAGTCCCTGGGCAATGCCATCGACCCTCACCATCTGGCGGATGAATTCGGGATAGATCAGCTGCGTTTTTTTCTCCTGCGGGAGGCTTCCTTCGGAAAAGACGGCGACTTTTCCCGGTCCGCCATGATCGGCCGGATCAACACCGAACTGGCCAATGAACTGGGAAACC
>JBHHXV010000328.1:0-2021 GCA_046757225.1 bacterium | reverse complement strand
ATAATCCTTCAGCGTGTTCGCCTTGTCCTGCGTCAGGTAATACTTATCAGCGGGATGCAGCTTTTCGGCCTCCTGCAGGTAATAGAGCGAGTTTACCCTTTTTCCCCACAGAAAATAATTGGAGGCTATCCGCATTTTTATCCATATTTTGTCAGGGTATTTCTTTTCCGCTTCTTTCAGCAGTTTTATGGCTTGATCGTGGTTTCCCAGTTCCTGATAAATCCGGGATTCGATCTGAGTCAGCCGAAGCTCGGGTTTCGGTCTTCTCTTTTTGATTTCCAAAAGGGCCGTTTCGTATGACCGGTCTTCCACCAGCAGCTCCAGATAGTCCATTAAAGAGCTCTGGTCAAGAGGATATTTTTTTATAAGTTCCTGATACATATTGAAGGCCTGCTCGCGTTTACCCAGACGGTAGGTGGCCTTGGCCCGCATCTGGGCCTCGAACAGATCCGGGTTTCTTTTTTCGGACAGAAGAGCTTCAGCTTTCTGATAATACCGGTTCGCCTCCACCATATTATTCTGCTGAAAACGGATTTCCGCCAGGTAAAACAGCACAATCGGGTTTGGGGGGAAATAGGCGAGGTAACGTTTATAATAGCTTACCGCCTCAAGGTATTTATCCTCGCTGTTAGCCATCAGCCCCATTCTCAAGAGGGCTTCATCAGGCTTGTCGTTCTGACGGAGGAGCTTCATATAAGCCCAGCGCGAGTGAGAAAAGCTCTTGATCTCATAGGTAAACCGGGCGAAACTCAGCAGCTGGGTAGGGGTGAGTTTTCTTTTTTTGATAGCGTCCAGCTGGATATTCGCTTCTTTCTTTTTTCCTGTTTTCTCCAGCAGAGAGACATATTCCATTTTGGCCAGAAGATTGCCGCTGTGCTCGTTCAGATAGCGCCGGTAAAGAGCCAGAGCTCCGGGAAAATCCTTCATCAATATCCTGGTGCGGGCGACCCGCAGCAGAATTGGCGCGTTGGGGAGCCGGCGGTACAGTTCCTGCAGGGCGGCCAGTTTCCGGGGCCAATCTTTTTGGATATGGTAGATGAAGATCAACTGTTCCAGTTCGATATTACCCAGCTTTTCTCTTCCGATCTGTTGATAATATGAAGCCGCTTGAGCGAATTCCTTGGTCAGATAATGCAGCCTCCCTAAAAATGTCAAGACGGGAATATTTCCGGGATGGGAGGCCAGGACTGAATTTAAGTACTTTATTCCCCGGCCGGTGTCTTTGTTCCAGTAATAGTTGTTATACAGTTCTTCGGCCAGTTTGAAATCGTTGGGGTTTGCCAAAAACCGCTTTTCCTGTAAATCCAGCAGCTGGTCAAGGGACTGGTCGGCGGAATAAAGGCTGGTCAGTTCGAGATAATTTCCCAGGTTGGGGTTCTTATGATAAAGCTGTCTGGCCAGGCGCAGGCTTTCCTCTATATTGCCGAAATCCTTTTCCAGTTTATAACGCTCCAGCAGCAGGGTGTCTTTACTCTCTTCTGATTTGGCCCTTTGCTCCAGGATGCCGGCCGCTTCCCGGTAATCCCATCTCTGCCGGGCTATCTGGTACAGAGGAATCAAATATTCACCGGGTATTTCCGCCAGCGGCAGCTTCATGCCCCAATCGTAAAAATCGCCCATCCTGCCGAACCAGATATAATACTGCAACAGCTTCAATTTATCTTCGAGCTTGAGCATTCCCTGTTTGTTCAGATTTTGATACACCTGGATAACTTTGTCCTGCTGTTCGGTCTGCAGGTATATCTCAGCCAGTTTCAGATCAAGTGTCCGGTCAGGGCCGTGGATCTTTCGGGCTTTCAGCAGCATATCTTCGGCCAGTTGGGGGTCTTGTTTCCAGAGGGCGGCGTCAGCAAGAACAAGCAGGCCATCCGTTTTATGCCGGTCTCTCCTGTATGCTTCCCGGTAGATTTCAGCGGCTTTTTCATACTGGCCGGTACTTATATAAAGCCCGGCCAACCGCTCCCGGGCTTTCTTTTTTTTGTCGGGAATCTTTTTCTGCTTCTAGTTTTATAATACTATAC
>JBHHXV010000327.1:0-2039 GCA_046757225.1 bacterium | reverse complement strand
CCCCTTTACCAGCACCGCCAGTCCCATCAGGAGATAGAACAGGTAGATGAAATTCCAGCGGCCGGTCTGCTGGGCGTAACGGAAAGCCAGCAGGGAAGCGGTGCAGAAGAAAAGCAGATAAGAATCGGTGACCGCCGACCGGCAGATCACTGTCACCATGAGGGAACTGATAAAAATCAGGGTCCCGTAAAGCCCTGACGAGGGACCGAACATTACCACCCCCAGCCAGTAAACCAGCTCAGCCGCGCCCACGCCGAAAACAGCGGAAAAGAACCGGGCGGAAAACTCGGATATTCCGAACAGTTTATAGGCGGAGGCGATAAACCAGAAAGTAAAGGCCGGTTTGTCGATAAACAGTTTGCCGTTCCGGTAGGGAACCGACCAGTTCCCTCTGGCCAGCATCTCTTTGGCCACCAGGGCGTAACTGGTTTCGTCCCGGTCCCAGAGCGACCCGGATCCGATATGGGGGAAAAAAGCGGCGCCCGCCACCAGGACGACCAGCAGCAATCCCACGATTTTATTTTGGGTGTAAGTGGTAAATTCCATACATTACCGCGCTCAAGCCGAAAACTATCGCTGTAGTTGTTTCTTGTTCGGGAACCTGGCTGTAAAAGAATCCTAAAACCAGCCCGCCGGTCACTAACAGGCCCAGGCCGGTCCGGCGAATAAAGAGTCTTTTTTCTTCTGACTGCCGGTCAAGCCATTCTTGCAGATAGTTCAGCCTATTGCAACTGAATCGGGTGAAAAGGTAACCGATAATTCCTCCGACCGCCACATCCACGGGAAAATGGACCCCGATATAGATCCTGGCGTATCCTACCAGGGCGGCGGCGATTAAAGAGAGGTAACCGAGAAGTTTCTGCTCCCGCTGCCTGAACAGGTAATAAAAAAGAAAACCGACAGCAAAAGCGGAGGCGGTATGTCCGGAAGGAAAAGACTCGAACCGGAGGCGCTGGCCGATTACCTGAACATGGGTGAGTAAAGCGGGTGGACGGGGAGAGGGAAACAGATATTTAAGAAACTGCACCATCGCTCCGGAAGCGATCAAAGAGAAGACCCCCGCTATCGCGTATTCCTCATAATAAGCGGACAGGCAGGCCACCAGCAGACAGAGAACCAGACCATCGCCGCAAAAGGAGAGGGTGCTGAAAAACTTGTCCAGGGATGGCTGGTGATTTCCATTTATCAGAAAAAACAAAGAGTGATTTGTAAAGTATAAAAAAAGGGAAAGCAGGCTTATGGTTACTATTTTCGATCTCTTCATTTCTCTCCTGTTTTTCCGGTAACCGGCAGAGCGACCCTGAACCCGACCGGAGGTTTTGTCCGTTTTACGGATATTTTATTTCGGTAACTTAAATAGAGTATATCTTTTTCATTGAACCAGGACCCCCCCCGAACCACTTTTCTGGGATTCTTCTCCGGTTTTCCGGTGTTTACCGGATCCTTGCGCGCCGCTGAAGCGTAAAAATCCGGGGAATACCAATCCTGGCACCATTCCGCCACATTGCCGGTCATATCGTATACGCCCCAGGCATTCGGCTTTTTTCCCCCGATCAAGTGGGTTCCAAGCTCGGAATTATCCTTAAACCAGGCGAAATCCGGTAAAAGAGACACACCGCCTCCCCCGAAATAATCCCCCGGAGACCCGGCCCGGGCCGCGTATTCCCATTCCGCTTCGGTGGGAAGGCGAAACTTTTTTCCCGTTATCCGGTTCAATCTCTGGAAGAATTTTTCCAGACTCGCCCAGGAGACCTGTTCAGCCGGCAGGGTTCCCCCCTGGTAATGGGTATGACTGTGCTGTTCATTGTAAAAATAAGAGACGTTCCCCCCGGTAACCGCCCTCCATTGAGCCTGGGTTATTTCATATCTGCCGATCCAGAAGGGCGACAGGGAAACCTTATGCACAGGATGTTGGTCGTCAGCTCTGGAGTAGGCGCCCATGTTAAAGGTTCCCCCCGGAATATACTGTAATTCCAGTTTTCCGCTTACTCCCATGGGAACCAGATAAGTATCGCCCTCTTTCAGCTTCCTTTTTTTGA
>JBHHXV010000326.1:0-2055 GCA_046757225.1 bacterium | reverse complement strand
CAGGACCTAAAGCAATCCGGTTGCAGCCTGGACAGTCCCAAACGACAAAATCTTCTCAAGATGACCCTGAACGGGTTTGGGATACAGAATATTAATGGAGCATTAGAGGTCCATGCTTCGGGAGAAAATTTCTGTATGCGTAAACACAACCTGTTACAGGCAATACTGGCGGTAAATGACCTCTTCTATTTAGCGGCTCCTCTTGTAGCCAACTTATTTTATGAAGATGTGGTCAATTGGCTGGATCTGTTTGAAGTGAGGTACACCCCTAAAGTTAAATTTACCGGTAAGAGCGGTTACGATCATATGTTTGATTTTGTAATTCCCAAATCCAAAGTTCAGCCGGAACGAATAATAAAAACCATTAACAGTCCTAAGAAGGATACGGCCCAAATGATGACTTTTGCTTGGCTGGACACTAAAGAGGTTAGATCGCCTGATGACCGGGCTTATGCTATTCTTAACAACTCGGAACACGTGGTTTCGGCCTCAGTTATTGACGCTTTACGAAATTATGAGGTAACCCCTGTTTTATGGAACAACCGGGAAGATTTTCGGGAAGAATTGGCAGCATAAAAACCGCTGTGTCTGAATAAATTCGGAGTAAGTCCTTGAAACAAGCTGAAATAATAAGAGAAACTTCCAAATACGTGATGTCCACTTACAACCGGTTCCCTGTCTGTCTGGTAAGGGGAGAAGGGCCGTGGGTCTGGGACGCTGACGGGAAAAAACAGCTGGATTTCGTCGCTGGCCTTGCGGTCTGTAATCTGGGACATTGTCATCCGGCGGTGGTTGAAGCGGTCAAGGGACAGGCGGAGAAATTGTTACATGTTTCCAACCTCTTTCATATCGAGCCGCAGACTGAGTTGGCTTCTTTACTGGTAAAGCACTCGTTCGCGGACAAGGTTTTTTTCTGCAACAGCGGCGCGGAGGCCAATGAGGCGGCCATCAAGCTGGCCCGGCGGTACTGGTATGATAAAGGAAGTTCCCGGCACAAAATCATCAGTATGCGGGATTCCTTTCACGGCCGTACCCTGGCAACCATCACCGCGACCGGCCAGCCCAAATTCCAAGAGGGGTTCGCCCCTCTGCCGGAAGGGTTTTCTTATGTCCCTTTCAATGACCTGGAAGCTCTCGAAAAAGCGATTACCCCGGAAACGGCCGCTGTGTTGCTGGAGCCGATCCAGGGAGAGGGAGGGGTTAATATGCCCGAGGCCGGTTACCTGAAATCGGTTAAAGAGCTTTGCCGTAAGAAAGGCATCCTTTTAATATTCGACGAGGTTCAGACCGGTATCGGCCGCACCGGAAAGCTGTTCGCTTATGAACATTACGGGGTGACTCCCGATATCATGACCCTGGCTAAGGGGCTGGGAGGGGGAGTGGCTATCGGAGCGATGCTGGCCACCGACGAAGTGGCTGCCGCTTTTGTTCCCGGCACCCACGCCTCCACCTTCGGGGGCAACCCGCTGGCCTGCGCTGCCGGCCTGGCGGTAATCAAAGCCCTGACCGATGATAACACGATTTTAAACGGCTGCCGGGAAACAGGAGATTATCTGCGGGAGCAGCTGACCGAACGCTTGGCCGACAACCCATCGGTACGGGAGATTCGGGGAAAAGGACAGATGACCGGAATCGAGCTGAACCGACCGGGGCGGGAAATCGTGAATAAATCCCTGGAAAACGGTCTCATAATAAACTGTACCGCTGATACTGTTTTGCGGATGCTGCCCCCGATTAATATTGGCAAAACCGAGGTCGATGAAGCTCTCGATCGGTTTGCCCTGTTAGCTGAATGGGCCCGACAATCTTCAGATACAAAGATTACCGCTTCTTTATTCTTTTCGAGAGAATAAAAGCGGATTCACGTTCATGTTTCCTGCCATGACGGGGAAGCTAAGTTCTGGATAGAACCGGTAGTGGCTTTAGCCGATCATTGTCATTTGACTGCAGGAAAACTTAATGAATTGCAGAAGATAGTAGAGGAGTGAGCCGATGAAATCGCCAAGGCTTGGAAAAACCATTTCGAAAGTTGAAATTCTGAATATCTCGATAAAC
>JBHHXV010000325.1:0-2084 GCA_046757225.1 bacterium | reverse complement strand
CCACCTGGAGGAAAATACTTCGCTACCTCGCACTGGGATTAAATAACTATGAGATCGCCCGGTTGATTTACAGTTCTCCTATAAAGGTGTTGGAGACCCTTTGCCAGATGGAAAAATGCGGCATTCTGCCACCTGATACGGTGGTCCGGCACGGATACTCCAACGACATGGATGCAATAATCTCCGGTCAAGGGAAAGGATGCCATGGGCGAATCAGCCATTGAACCCTTTGACGTTCGGAATTACTACCAGCGGATCAC
Source organism: bacterium (assembly GCA_046757225.1). Classification (GTDB taxonomy): domain Bacteria; phylum SZUA-182; class SZUA-182; order JBHHXV01; family JBHHXV01; genus JBHHXV01. Next base: position 1,824 of record JBHHXV010000325.1, on the reverse strand, counting down.
CGGCCAGGATATCGGAGAAGTCGCCCGGGAAATACTGGGCGGTCATATAAAAGAGGAACAGGGCTCCACTCTTTTTGTCGATTGCCCGCGCCATCAGTCTGACTCCCACCGGTCATTTCATGTCTGGACCGATAAACAGGGATGGTACTGTCACGGCTGCGGTAAAGGTGGGGACGTGCTTCAACTGGTGGAGTTTATCCAGTCCGGGGAAGTGACTACCGGCAGAACCGGAATCATGCCCGACACACACCGGCATGCCCGGGATTGGCTGGCTGCCAGAATCGGTTTGCCCTCCCTGAGTCATGCCGGGCTTTCCCCGGAAGAGCGCAAAAAGGTGGAAGCGGCCCAAGCACTGACACTTCAGGCGGAAGAATGCCTTACCGCACTCACGGAGTTTTATAAAAATCGCCTGCTGGCGAACCCGGAAGCTTTGCAATGGCTTCAGGAGAAGTATGCCCTGGATATCGCGGCGGTGGAGAGCTTCCAGATCGGTTATGCCAACAACGAAGGGGTTATTGACTACCTTAAGAAAGCCGGGTTCACCCTCCGGGAGATGACCGCTTCCGGCGCCTTCCGCCCGGATTCCCAGAATGATGAAATAGTATATCCGGTTTTTGAGAAAAGAATCATCTTCCCTTATATTTCCAGGGGGCGGACCGTATTCATGATCGCCCGCAAGACTCCCTGGACCCCGGACAATAAATTTGAGGGCGGTAAATACAAGAAACTGCCGGTACACGATCCTCAAAAGCGCCCCTTTATCGCTCCCGGAATTGATAACGCCACCCTCTACAACGAGGATGTGCTTACCGCCGGAGGGGACTGTGTTATTGTCACTGAAGGAATCACCGACTGTATCAGCTTGATAAACCATGGTTTTACAGCTATCAGTCCGGTGACAGTCAATATCAGTGGTCACGACTGGCAGCGAATTATCCCCAAACTGCGGGGCATGAAGAAAGTTATCCTCTGCCAGGACAACGAAATCTCCCAGGTAGGCTGGAAGGGAGCGCTGCGGTCAGCCAACCGCCTGTCGAAAGAGAAAATTACCTGCCTGGTGGCGCAACTCCCCTTGGAAAAAGAACAGAAGGCCGCCCGGGAAAAGCTGGAAGCCTATGGCATCACCTCCGGCATATCCTCCAAGGAGCTCAAAAAAATCCAGAATGAGCGGTCATTACGGGAAGGTAATGAAATCCGGGAACTGCTCGAACAAGCCAAGATCGATGTCTGCTCCTTTTTTGTCTCCGGGAAAACGGCTGATGATTTTAAAAAAGTGATCGATGCCGCCCTGCTCCCGATAGAATACGCCATTCAGGAAATCCCCGAAAACGCTGATCAGGCCACTATCGATCCTATTCTGGTAGAAATAGGAAAACAGCCGAAAGCTGAACAAACCAGGCTGATAAAAAAAATACAACCGAAAACCGGCGCCAATCTTACGGAACTCCGGTCGGCGATTAAAGACGCAGTTTCAGCCGATAACCACCGGCAATATGAAGAACTGAGAAGCCAGACCCAGCGGAAACTCGGCAGCCCGGTCTTGCAACGGGGAAACCGGGCATTTTACCTGGTAGACAACGGTATCCTGGAGCAATCCGTCAAGGAGACTCCCAACGGCCCCTACATAGAATCAAAGGAAATCGCCAATTTTCACATCAAGATCGATCATGAGGAAATTTCCGATGACGGTGAATTCCATGATGACGGATCGACAACTTTGCAAAAAATCCTATCAGGGAAGATCATCGGCAAGGACTGGGGAAATCCTTTCACCATAAGAGCCGACGAGTGGGGAAGCAACAATAGATTGGCCTGCAGGATCTC
>JBHHXV010000324.1:0-2092 GCA_046757225.1 bacterium | reverse complement strand
TATCCCTTTGAACCCGGTCAGGGAATGGGGGACGTACTGGTAGGTCAGGAAGGAATCCACCGCTTCCAGATCAACTTCCCGCTTTACCCTGGGATCCTTGAGGATAGATTTCAGCTCAGAGGCGAAAATGAGAGAGTGGTCGTCCAGGTAGTATTTGAGCGGTTTCTGGCCGATCCGGTCTCTTGCCAGGAACAGCAGTTTTTTGTTGTCATCCCACAGGCCGAAGGCGAACATCCCCCGCATAAAGGATAAACAACCGGTTCCGTACTCTTCGTACAGGTGGATGATCACCTCGGTATCCGTATGTGACCGGAACCGGTGCCCCTTCGTAATTAAATCTTTTCTCAGGTCAGGGAAATTGTATATTTCACCGTTGTAGGTGATCCAGACGGTTCCGTCTTCGTTGCACATCGGCTGGTGTCCGGCCCGGCTGAGATCGATAATCGACAGCCTCCTCTGCCCCAGGGCGATGTTCCCGCTGACCCAGACCCCTTCATCGTCCGGCCCCCGGTAATGAATCTCCCGGGTCATCTCTTTAATTAAGGCAGGTGAGACCGGGGATTGGAAATCAAAGTTCAATTTTCCCGCTATCCCGCACATATTCTTTACTATACCACAATTATAAAACAGCTTTTCCAAAGGATGCCCTGACATTTTGTTTGTCAGGGAGTTCAAAAGGATTTAGAATAGGGAATATGTCGAAGAATTACAGTTTTGATGACCTGACAGCCATAATGAAAAGACTCAGGGGGCCGGACGGCTGCCTGTGGGATAAGGAGCAGACCAGAAAATCGCTTACCCCGTATATTATTGAAGAGGCCTACGAGGTTCTTGAAGCTATTGACCGGAGCGATCTTGATGAATTGAGGGAGGAACTGGGCGACCTGCTTTTACAGGTGGTGTTTCAGGCCCAGATAGCCGAAGAACAGAACGATTTCGATATCAATGACGTCATTTCGGCGATCTGCGACAAGCTGATCCGCAGGCACCCTCACGTGTTCGGAGAAAAAAAGGTAAAGGATTCCGCCGAGATTTTAACCAATTGGGAAAAGATTAAAAAATCGGAAAGAAAACAAAAGCATAGAGACTCCGGTAAAGCGCCTTCTGTGCTGGAGGGGGTTCCCGGGCATCTTCCCTCTCTGCTGCGGGCTCACCGGGTTCAATCGAAGGCCGCCCGGGTGGGGTTTGATTTCCCGGATGTGAACATGGTTTTTGAAAAGGTCAGGGAGGAAATCAACGAATTTGAGGAATCGGTGGAGAGCCGGAACCAACTGGAAATGGAAGAGGAATTCGGGGATATCCTGTTCAGCCTGGTCAATGTGGCCCGCTCGTTCGGTATAAGCGCCGAAGACGCCCTGAGAAGAACCGTGGTAAAATTTATGCGGCGGTTTCACTATATTGAGCAGAAGCTCCATGAGCAGGGACGGGAAACCAGGGATCTCTCCCTGGAAGAGATGGACAGGCTCTGGGAAGAAGCTAAGAAATAATTTGATGATTGTGACGAGGTGATAACGATGATAAAGAAACTTGCGCTGATTATCTGTTTTTGCTTGACAATAATCGCCTGGGGAACGGTTTACGCTCAGGAGAAAGCCACCGGCCCCAGGTTTATGGTAATCGACTCCGCTTTCTGCGAAACGATTCCGCCCGGGAAAAAATGGTGCTCACAAAGCAGCGACCAATTCGATTCTTCGGTTCGCCGGGTATATTGCGCCACCAAGATCTTCGCCACCGGAAGCGGGGATATCTATCATAACTGGTACTACCGGGGAGTCAAAACCGATTCGGTCAAGCTGAAGGTCTACACTTCCAGGAACTACCGGACCAGAAGCTACAAGACCATCCGCGGCCGGGCAGGTGAGTGGAAAGTGGAAGTGACCGCCAACGGCCAGGTCATCGAAACCCTGAAATTCACCGTTACCCCTTGACCTATCGACATGCCAGAATCCCGGTGGAAGGGATCAGCTGCGCCTCCTGCGTCAGGAGGATCGAAAAAGGCCTGGAGGGGTTGGAGGGGGTTGAGGAAGTCGCCGTTAATCTGGCCAGCGGCGAAGTCGCTTTAAGGTATGATCCCCAATCCTGCTCCCTGGAT
>JBHHXV010000323.1:0-2093 GCA_046757225.1 bacterium | reverse complement strand
ATTTGACAGTAGCTGTCATGACATCTTGCTTCCCTACTATTTATCCTACCTGAAGTTGATCGATATGCCAATTTACCCTGGTCTGGGTCATGGGCGGTTTTGAGAGATAATGGCGCCGGTAATTATTGGGACGCAGATTGTCGCAGATGCATGGACATCGAAAATTATCGAGGCTAAGCAAAATGGCCCATGACTCAGAGACGACCGGTTGGTTTGACACTCAGAAAGATTCATGTTAAACTATTTTTCCGTTTTGAAAGAAGAGAAATAAAGGGGCCGTTAGCTCAGTCGGTAGAGCATCTGCCTTTTAAGCAGAGGGTCGTTGGTTCAAGTCCAACACGGCTCACCATATTTGCGGATGTTAAGACTGGTGTCGTGTCAACTTTATACATTGATAACATCAACCAAACTTCTTAACGGATTTGCGTTTACAGTTTAGGTCCCCATCGTCTAGTCTGGCCCAGGACACCGCCCTTTCACGGCGGCGACAGGGGTTCAAATCCCCTTGGGGACGCCATCTTAAATCAAGGAGTCAGCCGATTTGGCCGGCTCCTTTTTTATGGATTGTGCTAAATTCGCGCTCAATTATGAATTCTTTCCAAAGGGCCTAAAGCGATCCGACGGATAGCCCGCCGCATACGTTTTAAGACCTCCTCTTTGCCTAAGATTGTCATGACTTCATAAATACCCGGGCTGACCGCCGAAAAGGTCAAAGCCACCCGCAGCGGCTGGGCGACCTGTTTCATCTTGAGACCGTACTTTTCCATGATCATCGTCAATACCGTTTTCAATGAATCCTCATTCCAGTTATCGAGACCCGAGAAAGCGGCTTGAAAGGCTTCAAACATCTCTTTAGATTCAGGAATCAGGAACTTGTCCGCGTCTTTTTCCCGGTAGGGAAGATCGGAATCAAAATAAAAAAGAGCGCTTTCTCCCATTTCCGCCAGGGTTTTGCTCCGCTCGCGCAGGGAAATCACGATTCTTTCCAGGCAGGTGCCGGTTACCCCTTTCTTTTTCAGGAACGGGATCAGATAGCCCGCAATAATCGCAGGGGAAAGCTCTTTCAGGTAGTGGGCGTTCAGCCAATTCAGTTTATCCTGGTTAAACACGCCCGCTGATTTGCCGACCCTGCCCAGGTCGAATTTTTCTATCAGTTCGGGCAGGGAGAAAATCTCCTGATCCTGATAAGACCAGCCTATCCGGGCCAGAAAATTGATCAAGGCTTCCGGCAGATAGCCCGCCTCCTGGTACGCCCCTACCGAAGTGGCGCCGTGGCGCTTGCTGAGACGGCTTTTGTCCCGCCCCAAAATCAAGGGAAGATGGGCAAAGGAAGGAATTTCGTAGCCCAGGGCTTGATAAAGGAGTATCTGGCGGGGGGTATTGTTTAAATGGTCGTCTCCCCGGATAATGTCGGTGATTCCCATTGAAGCGTCATCCGCCACCACGACAAAGTTGTAAGTCGGGGAGCCGTCGCTGCGGCGGATAATCAGGTCGTCCAGTTCCCGGTTCTGAAAAACCACCGCTCCCTTGATTCTGTCCTCAAAAGCGGTTTCTCCCTCCAGCGGTGACCTGAACCGGACCACATGAGGCTCTACCGATTCGGTAAGTCCAGCTTCCCGGCATTTCCCATCATATTTCGGCTTTTTCCCGGTAGCCATCGCCGCTTTCCGTTTTTGCTCCAGTTCTTCGGGGGAACAATAACAGCGATAAGCCTTTCCCTCCCGCAGGAGCCGGTCGGTCAGTTCCTGGTAAAGGCCTGAACGCCCGCTCTGAAAATAAGGCCCTTCATCCCAGTCCAGGCCCAGCCATTTCAAGCTTTGCAGAATGGCGTCAGTGGCTGCCTGAGTAGAACGGGCCTTGTCGGTGTCTTCTATGCGGAGAACAAACTTTCCCTGATGTTTGCGGGCGTACAGCCAGCTGTACAAAGCGGTCCTGGCTCCCCCTAAATGAAGAAACCCGGTCGGGCTGGGAGCGAAACGGGTCTTTGTCATTTTTTTCTCCATAGCGTAAACCTTTTTATAAAGGGTTACTCATTGGAAGGCCCCGTGTCAAGACAATAACTTAACTCTCTTGCAAAAAAAATATTACCAGTT
>JBHHXV010000322.1:0-2097 GCA_046757225.1 bacterium | reverse complement strand
TCATTAAGGAAGTGGGACTCCCCATTCAGGTGATCTTCTGCGACACCTTCAACGAGTCACCGGACACCTACCGCTATGTGGATTACATTTCCGGTCTGCTGCAGGAATGGGGGCATCCTCCGATTATCAGGCTGGCGGGGGAGTACACGTTTTTTTCTCTCGCGGAAAAGAAACAACGTTTTCCCAGCATCAAAGCCCGGTTCTGCACGGAGATGCTCAAGGTGGTACCGAAGCTGCGCTGGATCCAGGACCAGGAGTTTGAGAAGGACCCGGTTGTTGTACTGGGAATCAGGAGAGATGAGTCCGTTAACAGGAGTGACCGGCAGGAATGGGAATTCTCCTGCAAGGTTTACGACGAGATTATCTGGAACCCGATTCTCAACTGGTCCGCAAAAGATGTCTTCGCCATCCATAAAAGATACGGGGTAGAGATCAACCCCATGTACAGAATGGGATTCAAACGGGTGGGGTGTTTCCCGTGCATTAATTGCGGCCGCAACGAACTGATCCTCATGGACAAACATTACCCAGGGCGTATCGAGGAGATCGCCCGGTGGGAAAAGGAGTTGGGAGAAAAACAAAAGAAAATGATGCCGTATTCATACCTTCCTCCCAGAAGAAAAGGGGTGGTCTGGAATATTCACGATCATGTCCGCTGGGCGAAAAAGGACGCGAAAAACGCCCGGCAGGGGCTTTTATTTCCCAAAGCTACTTTGTGTTCATATGCTGAACTGGGAGTTTGCGAGTAAACGATGCCTGCGGTGAAAAAGGATTCTTCTGATACCGGCATTGACTTCAGGAGGTTAGTGACAAAACGTATCAAATTCAATGTCCCCACTGCGACACGTGGCACACCAGGTTGAGAACCGATCCGAAGGAAATTGATTGCTGGAATTGCAGAGGATATTTCTCTTTCGAAGATCTGGAGATTTTCTGATGACTAAAACCGATGCCAGGAGAAAACGCAACTTCCTTGACTGGTTAAAGAAAATTGAACTGTCGGTGAGCGAACAGCCACTGGTGGCGATCGATTACATCTTCCAGTCATTCGGAAACTACACGGATGATGAGGAAATCAAACAACTACTCGGCAGAATAAACAAAACCGTAAAAGAGAAACTGGAGGTAAGACATGACGAACATTCCTGATAAATCATTATGGTATTGGCTGACGTATGACCCGCTCGGACTGGGGCTGCTCATTCTGTTGATTATAGCCATTCTGGTGAACTTCGGTTTTATGTTTCTGGGTTACCGGAAGCAGAGGGTGACTAAAAGGAGGAACGGTTCATGATTCACATTTTTGGATTTAAAAAGCAATGCGTTCCCTTCATCGAATCAGGGAGAAAAGTTTCAACCATTCGAGAGGATCGGAAAGACGGGAGAGTTCCCCGGCCGGGCGACACTCTCAGGCTTTATACCGGCTTGAGAAGTAAATCATGTCAGCTTTTACGGGAAACCAAAAACTTCAAATCCGCTAAATTATTTTTACAGGAAGATGACTCCGTCTGGTTTCAGAACCAGACGCATGGCAGTTTTATGAGCGATGAACAAAAGGAAAATTAGCTTTTGATGAAGGTTTCGGTTCTTTCTGTGAATTGTTCGATTTCTTTCGCAAGAAATACGAACTCCCTTTTCATGGGATTTGGGTTAATTGGGCATGATGGTGGTAACAACAACATATTAATGGAGGAAAGAATGTTGGACAACAATCAGATCAAAAAACTGCAGGTGACAGAATACCAGGGAGTGGAATTGGAGATTATCGACCATAACGGTACACCCTGGTTAAAAGGTCCCCAGATTGGGGGCGCCTTAGGATATAAGTCTCGTCATGGCAATGCTGTCAGCAAAATCTACGATCGCAACAAAGATGAGTTTACCCCGGAAATGACAACTGTCATAGACCTCCCCCAAATTGGGGGAGGGGTGGTACCGACTCGTATCTTCAGTCCCCGGGGGTGCTGGTTGCTGGGAATGTTTGCCCGTACGGATAAAGCCAAAGATTTTCGCCGGTGGGTGCTTGACGTTTTGGAAGGGCATGCACAAGTACAACGTATGCCGCATTACCCTACCCTTCTGCAGCAGGCGTTGCTT
>JBHHXV010000321.1:0-2109 GCA_046757225.1 bacterium | reverse complement strand
AGACCGGCTCCCGACATCCTTACCCCGATCGAACAGAAACGGTTGTTAAAAACCCTGGCTACCACCAAGGGCCAGCGGGCTTCCCGTGACCGGGTCATATACCTGCTGCTGCTCAATACCGGCCTACGAGTACAAGAACTGGTAAGCCTGGACATCGCCGACATCAACCTGCCGGAGAAACGTCTCACCGTCACCGTCAAAGGCGGCCAGGAAGCAACCAAGGTTTTAAACGCCCGAGCCCGGAGCACCCTGGAGCAATACCTCAAATACCGCCGGAAGGTTCCCACCGATTCCCCGGCCCTGTTTCTCAGCTCCCGTAAGCAGCGCATCTCAGTTCGCCAGGTACAGCGGTCATTCGAACAATGGCTGTTACAGGCTGGTATCGAAAAATCCCTCACCGTGCACTCCATACGCCACACCTTTGCCTCAACGCTGTACGAAAAAACCAACAACCTGCTGGCCGTCCAGCAAGCCCTCGGCCACCGCTCAATAACGAGCACCATGATCTACACCCATCTCAATCCCGAACAACTGATCGACTCCCTGGAAGCGATTTAAAAACCCGTGTTCCTACTTTTCAACAAAACGAAAACAGGCAGATTTTGTCTCAAATATGACATTCTGCTGATTGTCGTCTTAAAGTTATCAGTCACTTGCATCCGATTTCTTCTCACAAATATGACTGTTTTTTTCTGTTTTGTCGGTTTTCGCTTTTTCTTCACGGTATTTTGCCAACAAGTTAGCCGCCCATTCTGCCGGAGTGGTTTTTACACTGATGATTTCTCCCTCCCGTCTATCCTTAGTGGCTTTCAGATCCTTGAGTTGATTTCTGATAAGGGATTCCATTACCGGAATATTATCCTGGTCATTGTTGTCGATCGCCCGCTTCAATCGAATATAAAACATGCAAGCCATTTCACCGGCCATGACATCGGAGGAATCGTTCAACTGGAAATCTTCTCGGAGAGCCTCGTAAAAGCGAAGATAGATTTCCTTCTCTTCCTCGTTCTGCAAATCGTTGGAGAAGGTTCCGTACTTAAGAGCGTTTTTGCTTCCCTTGGGCGCTCCCCCCAAGGCTCCATGTATTCTGCAGACATTGAAGCCGATCAATGCCCAGCTTCCGCATTGCTTTCCCGTTCTTTTTGATTTAGCGGTACATCTTTTCCGGTCTGGTTTATTGTGCGCCATGGCTAATTCACTCAAGAGGTTAATTTAAAAGGCCAAATCCAGCCTCTCAGGATTCGTTTTTCGCCTTAAATCGGCTCGATCACCAGCCCGGTTCAGGCCGGTGACCAAGCCTTGTTGCCGACAATGACCTCCGCTTTACGGCCAGCCGCTTGTCCGGCAAACTTAAACATTCGTTCTGGTCATGATGATCTGATCGATCTTATGGTTGGTCTCCTGGAGGTCTTCCCGGAATTCTTTTCGTAACTCGCCGATCGAAGTCATCATTTCACTCTGCCTGTCTCCGATTTCATTAAACCGGGTATCAAAATTCCCTTGAAAAGACCGGCAGTCTTCTTTCCTGACATAGGTCCCATTTTTCCCGTTACTCGAACTGCCGAATAATTTCAACGCTCCGATTCCGCCGAAGAACAACCCGGCAGACAAAGCGCCGATGAGCTGTAAAGCCGATCCATTAAGCATCGGGTTGTCCTTTCACTTTCCGGTTGGCTTTAATAGCATCGTAGCCGGAAGATCCCAAAGCACCCAGAAAAACCCCGACGACAGCGTTATTAACCTCGGAGGTAATCTGAAGACCGAATTTCTGGCTGGCGAATCCCAGGAGGGCACCGACCAAGGGCGGTACCACCGGAAGAAACCGTTTAAACTCTTTTTCAAACGAGTCAGGAATGAATTTTTTGATAAGACCGGTTACCCCGGGAGTAAGCAGGGTAATAAGGCTTGCGACAGTAGCTGCGTCCATTCTAATTTCCTCCAATTTCTTTGAGTTTCTGATTTACTATCTGGACAATTTCAATCAGCTTTTGAAATTTTTCGTTTTGTCCCTTGGGGATCTCCAGGTATCCAGTCAGTTCATCCTCCAGGGCCAATTCGACGATGACCGAGATTTAAGGATCCACTAAAGGCTTTCCCTGGTTATCTGAA
>JBHHXV010000320.1:0-2122 GCA_046757225.1 bacterium | reverse complement strand
AATCGAATACCCGGCCCCGTTCGAGTCAGTTAATCTCAAATGTTTGGACACCCTGCGATCCGCTTTCAATTGTCCGGTAGGTTATTCCGATCATACTCAAGGAATTACCGTTCCAATTGCAGCAATGGCATTGGAAGCGGAACTTTACGAAAAGCACGTTACCCTTTCAGAGGGTAAATCCCCCGACCATGATTTTGCGCTTTCCATGGATGAGTTTGCCCTTATGGTGAAGCATATGCGCCAATGCGAAGCATCGCTCGGCTCCAGTATCAAGCAGGTCCAGGAATCAGAACGAATCCATTATATAAGAGGTCGACGTTCTCTTTTTGTAATCAAAGACATGAAAAAAGGGGAGTCATTTACTGAAGACAACTTGGCAGTTCTACGACCGGGAGTGGGAATCCCTCCGGCAAAATACGAAGAGATTGTAGGGAAAAAGGCCACCAGGAGTATCAAAGCAACCGCACTTTTGCAGGAAGGAGACTGGTGTTAGAGAACATCCTTTATCTCTCCGCCGGTTCAAGACGGTGGGGAGCCGGACACCTGTCTCGCAGCAAGCAGTTAATCAGGATACTTCGCCAGCGGGGAGCGGTTTTAAAGACCTTTGCCTATGTTCCTGAGCAAGCTGATGCAGAAAGTTTGAATCCTTTCTTAAACGTCTATGACGCTACTGCCTGCTCTCTCAATGAAATCAGCCTGACCAACCCCTCCGGAATAATAGTGGACGTCAACACTGAGTTCCAACCGGAACTTTTCGCCTGGCTGGAAGCCCGAAAGATTCCCACCGTTGCATTGGATTGGTATAATGAGCGAGGCACAGTTATCAAGGCGGTCGCCAACCTTCGAGGGGGAGCCTCCGCTTTAAAATACTGCCTTATCCGGGAAGAGTTTCGTAAAGCCTTACAGAAACCGGTTTCCCAAATCCCTGATTCAGACGCTGTAGTGGTAATGGGTGGCGGTGATCCAAGAGACTGCTTGAGCAAGGTTTTCAAACTTTTTCACGAAAATCGTAATTTTGCCGATTACCATATAACTATAATAGTAGGACCGATGGTTACCGGCAGATTAGCCAAGTTGGCCGGACAATCCATCGGCCCTCTCAAGCTAATAAAAAACCCTGACAATCTGGCAGACGTCATGGCGGGAGCAACAATCGGTCTAACCAACGGGGGAACCACTCTCATGGAATTCAGCAGTCTGGGAATTCCTACCATTATTTTCCCCCAATCAGAAGAGGAAGATAATTTTATCCAACCGTTTTTAGAGCATGGAGGAAGCCTGTCAGGTTCTCTCGAACAAACTGAGTTTGTTGCTCAGATCCATAAATTATGGGAAAATAAAAAAATGAGAAACAGCATGAGGGAAAAGGCCATGAAGCTGATTGACGGACTGGGCGGAGACCGGATTGCCGATCTGATCTTTAAAACCTTCTCCGAGAGTAACAAATAATGAAAGCCACTGTTGTTAAAAACTTTCAAAGACCAGGAGCGGAATGGATTGAGAAGTATAAGACCATTCCTTCATCAATCGTATCGGATTGTTTAAACCGCTACCAGGCAATGACCGGAGCAATCAAACCGATTTTTCAGGGAATCCGGCTTTGCGGACCGGCTTTGACTATTCAATCGATGTCCGGAAATAATCTTATGAGCCATTTGGCACTTACCTTTGCCCAACCAGGCGACGTCCTGGTTATAGATGCTCGGGGATATCTGGGGAACGCCGTCTGGGGAGGGGTACAGGCCACTTGTGCACACAAGCGGAAAGTAGCCGGTCTGGTTGTGGATGGTGCCATTCGGGATGTGGAAGATATGCGGAACCTGAAATTCCCGGTTTACTGTAAAGGGGTCACTCCGGCCGGTCCTCACAAAGGCTGGGCCGATAGTGTGAATGTACCGATACAATGTGGCGGGATGCCGATCCACCCGGGCGATCTGATTGTAGGCGATGATGATGGGGTGGCGATTGTTCCTCTCGAACATCTGGAAACAATCTACCGGGAATCGCTCGAACGGCTCAAAAAGGAAGAAACCTGGCTGACTGAAATCGAAAGCGGCCGCAGTTCTCTGGATGTGGTCGGGTTAAGACCGGCCCTGGAAAAGATGGATATCGATTACCGAGA
>JBHHXV010000319.1:0-2176 GCA_046757225.1 bacterium | reverse complement strand
AAGTAACCGCCAACGGCCAGCGGGTAATCATGTATGGCGGCGTGTACCAGGACACGGTTTATTTCCTGGTTAAATGGCGGGATTATCATCAGAACAAAGAGCATATTCCTTATGTCTGGAATGGTAAGGAATACCGCAAGGATTATAAAAACATGGAAGACGGCTTTTCCCTCAACTTCGATTTCAAGGGTGAGTACGCATCCTGCATGCTGTATGGATCAGTTTATCAATGCGATATCTGGTATTGGAAGTCCGCGAGAACCGCTCCAGCCGGTTTGGCTCTGGATGGCGTTATGAGATTCGATGGTCATGAATTTCCGGGAGCGGAGGCTCATTCTTCCCATTACGGAAAACCGTTGTATATCGGTTTTATCAATGACGCCGGGACCCCGGTTTACAGCCAACAGACTTATGATAAACACACCAGGGATCACCTTCCTCAATACAGGATTAACAAGAACGCTTCCGGCAGCATCGCCGATGTCAAGGCGGTCGGGAAATGGAAGAAGATTCACTGGATACTGGAAATGTCCCGGAAACTCAACACCGGCCACCCGGATGACCGGGTTTTCGAGTTGGGCAAGTCCTACCATGGAGCGATCGCCGTCTACGACTCGGAAGAAGGCCAGAACCACAGCGTTTCCCGCACCATTAACTTCGTGTTTCCGAAATAGCCTGGCCTTAACCAGATTCCCATGATATCAGGCTTATTAGAAAACAGCATTGTAAATGCCTGCCAGGCAGCGGTAAACACTGGGGAACTGCCTTCCTTTTCTTTTCCTCCGGTTATTATCGAGACCCCCAAGGATAAATCGTTCGGAGACCACGCCACCAACTTCGCCATGCAGTCGGCCAAAGGGGCCAGGATGCCGCCCCGTAAAATCGCCGAAATCCTGCTTAATCACTTTGACAAGAAGTCCGCTTTTGTGGAAGAAGCAGCCATAGCCGGTCCGGGGTTCATCAATTTTCGGCTTTCCCAAGACTACTGGTATCAGGTACTGCGGGAAATACTTACCGAAAAAGACAGATATGGTTCTATTAAGCTCAACAAGGAGCAGATGGTACAGGTTGAGTTTGTCAGCGCCAATCCGACCGGGCCTCTGCATATCGGTCATGGCCGGGGAGCGGCAGTCGGGGATACGCTGGCCAACCTGCTCAAAAAGGCCGGTTACCGGGTTGTTAAAGAGTATTATGTAAACGATGCCGGCCGACAAATGGAGCTATTGGGGAAATCCCTGGAAATCCGATACCGGCAGTTGCTGGGAGAAGATATCGAGTTTCCGGAGGACGGCTATCAAGGGGATTATCTTCTTGACTTAGCTGAAGTTCTTAAGAAAGAGCATGGCCGCCAAGCCAAAGACAGGCCACTTTCCTTTTTTACTGATTTCGCCAAAGACCGTATTTTAGAAAAGATAAGAACCGACCTCTCCTCTTTCGGTATAAAATTCGATGTCTGGCAGAGCGAGAAAGCCCTTTGCGACGGCAATGAAGTCACTTCCGCCATCTCCTGGCTGCAAGAGCGGGGGCACACAGAGGAAAAAGAAGGCGCGCTCTGGTTCAAGTGCGCCGAGTTGGGGGACGAGAAGGACCGGGTACTGGTGCGCGGCAATTCACAAACAACCTATTTAGCATCGGATATAGCTTATCACAAGTATAAGTATCAAGAAGGATACGACAGGATTATCGATGTCTGGGGGGCGGACCATCACGGGTATGTAGCCCGGATAAAGGCGGCGGTGACCGCTCTCGGAAAACCGGCCGATACCCTGGACGTCCTGCTGGTTCAACTGGTCAGCCTGGTAAGGGGAGGAGAAAAGATATCGATGTCCACCAGGGGAGGGAAGTTCGTAACCTTGAAAGAAGTGATTGACGAGGTCGGTCAGGACGCCGCCCGCTTTTTCTTCCTGCTGCGCCGTTACGACAGTCAGTACGAATTCGATCTCGACCTGGCCAAAAAACAGTCCAATGAAAACCCGGTCTACTATGTTCAATACGCCCATACCCGAACCTGCGGCATCATGCGGGAGTGGGAAAAACAGGGTCACGATTCACCTGATTTCAATTCGGTTGACCTGACTTTCCTTGATCTTCCCGAGGAGATAGACTTAATCAAAAAACTGGCCGCCTTTCCCGATGTCATCGCCGAAAGCACCGGATCGTTGGAGCCCCACCGCCT
>JBHHXV010000318.1:0-2176 GCA_046757225.1 bacterium | reverse complement strand
ATAAAAAGTTTATTTTTTTTTAAGATTTGCTGAAAACCCTTTCCCCCGAAAAGGGAGTCCAGAACAATGGCGATGAGAAAAACCAGCAGGAAACCGTATAATAATTTTGTCAACTTCATTTCGTTATGAAGGCTGGTGCCGCGTCACAAGGTTTTATTGACGAACACTTGGAACAGGAAGCAGGGATTAATTGCTTAACCGGCTTACCGAATAAAAGGCCTTCTTCCCCGGAAATAAAGCCGCTTCCTCTCCCAGCATCTCTTCGATTCTGAGCAGCTGATTGTATTTGGCAACCCGGTCGGTCCGGGAAAGGGAACCGGTCTTGATCTGCCCGGCATTAACCCCCACCACCAGATCGGCGATAAAGGTATCTTCCGTTTCCCCGGAACGGTGAGACACCACGGTCGTATAGCCGGCCCGCCTGGCCATCTCGATAGCGTCCAGGGTTTCGGTCAAGGTGCCGATCTGATTGAGCTTGATCAGGATGGAGTTGGCGATTCCCTCCTGGATGCCCCTCTTTAATATCTTAGTGTTAGTAACAAAGATATCGTCGCCCACCAACTGTATCTTTTCCCCCAGGGCCGCCGTTAATTTGGCCCAACCGTCCCAGTCGTTCTCCGCCATCCCGTCTTCAATCGATACGATCGGATATTTATCGACCAGATCCCCGTAAAAAGCTACCAGCTCTTCAGAGCTTTTCCGAGGTTTGGCTTCAGCTTTCAAAGTATAGACACCGTTATCATAAAACTCGCTGGCAGCAGGGTCAAGGGCTAAAGCGACTTCATCCCCAGGCTTATATCCGGCCCTCTCGATCGCGGTAATAATCAGTTCCAGGGCCTCCTCGTTTGACTTCAGGTCAGGGGCGAAACCGCCTTCATCCCCCACCGCCGTGTTATAACCCTTTTCATGAAGGACTTTCTTGAGGGAATGGAACACTTCGGCGCCCGTCCTGAGGGCTTCCCGGAAAGAAGCGGCCCCGACCGGCATAATCATGAATTCCTGGATATCGACATTGTTATCCGCATGAGAGCCGCCGTTTAAGATATTCATCATCGGCACCGGCAGTTCCTTGGCGTTTACTCCCCCCAGGTATTGGTATAAAGGCAGCCCGGCTTCCTCGGCCGCCGCCCGGCAGACCGCCAGGGAAACCCCCAGCATGGCGTTGGCTCCCAGTCTGGATTTATTGTCAGTGCCGTCTAAGGCGATCATGGCCTTATCGATCAGCACCTGCTCGGCAGCGTCAAAACCGACGATTTCCCCGGCAATCAACTCACAAACATTTTCCACCGCTTTGGTAACCCCTTTGCCTGAATACCGGCCGGCATCACCATCCCGCAGTTCGAGAGCTTCCGCTTCGCCGGTGGACGCCCCCGAAGGCACCGCCGCCCGGCCAACTATGCCGCTTTCCAGAAAAGCCTCAACCTCTACGGTCGGATTCCCCCTTGAGTCAAGAATCTCCCTGGCTATGATATCTATGATCTCTCCCATGCGTTCTATACCTCAAACAGACAAAGCGTTAACCCTGGCGGACAAGCGGGATTTCTTGCGGGCGGCGGTGTTTTTATGAATAAACCCCTTGCTGCATGATTTGTCGATAATTATGGAGGCAGCCGTTAAGCTCTCTTTAGCTCCGGAAACATCCCTGGCTTCCACCGCTTTCAAGACCTTCTTGATGGCGTTCTTCATACGGGATTTTCCGGCCATATTGCGGGCGCGGCGCTTGGCATCCTGACGTAAACTTTTTTTGGGCGCTTTATGATGGGGCAATTTTTTTCTCCTTTATTTCTTTTACCGTGAAAGACCTTGTGTGGAGGTGGCTTTCCATGGGGGTTACAACCTTTTTTCATCACTTGGGGGTGAAGGAAAGGCCCTTCATGAAAAGTTTTATTACAATAAAAATTTCTTTTTCTCCCGAATAATTCGGGAATCATAGCAAAGCTGACTATATGTCATTGAAAATATATACTTCTTATCAGTTTACCTTCAACTTTTTGGGGCTAACAAATTTTGTATGGACGTTGGCCTAATTCATTTTCTGGTAAGGGGTCTGGCAAATGTCAGCCAAGTTTATGAATAGACCGGGTTAAGCGGATTGTCATGATCGAAATAAATAATTTGACAGTGCACTATGGTTCGTTTGTGGCGGTTGACCAGGCGAGCTTCAAGGTGGAAAAGG
>JBHHXV010000317.1:0-2202 GCA_046757225.1 bacterium | reverse complement strand
ACATCGTTCCAAATCCTATAGAAATCCTCCTTTTAGAGGGTGCGAAAGTTTAGTTCATGTAATATATCCCTGATTTTTCGAGGAACCCTTGTAATATGCTCTTAATAACCTTATACTTTTACGAGAACATCGTTGTTGTGTCAGGAGAGCTGTCCGTTGCCCGATATCTCGGTTATCATACCAGCCTATTGCGAGGAATTGTCCATCAAGTCCTTTCTCGAGCGGTTACTCAAGGTCTTAAAGGATATATCCTTCAGTCACGAAATATTGGTCATCGATGACGGTTCCACTGACCGGACCGCCCGGATCGCCGCCGGATTTGAAGAAGTAACGGTTATTTCGCATCCGTATAATATCGGAAACGGGGCGGCTGTCAAGACCGGGGTGAGGAAATCAACAGGTGATATTTTAATACTAATGGACGCGGACGGTCAACACCCTCCTGAAGAAATTCCCCGGTTGCTGGCCGGTATTCCGGAGTACGACATGGTGGTGGGAGCCAGGGACAGGAACTCGGTCACGCAGTGGCACCGGGATATAGCCAACCAGATCTTCAATTGGACCGCCAGTTACCTGACCTCCCGTAAAATACCCGATCTCACTTCCGGATTCCGGGTGGTGAAAGCCTCTTTGTTCAAGAAGTTTCTCTATTTGATCCCCAACACTTTTTCCTATCCCACCACCCTGACCCTTTCTCTGTTGCGGGACGGTCACAGCGTCAAATATTCGCTGATCAGCTCCGAGAAACGGCAGGGCCAAAGCAAGATCAATATATTTCAAGACGGTTTTCGGTTTTTTATGATCATGGTAAAGATAACCACCCTGTTTTCCCCCTTCAAGATCTTTCTGCCGGTCAGTCTCCTTTTCTTCCTAACCGGCTTGATTTACGGCTCCTATATGATTATCGGCGCCGGCCATTTCAGCAACATGGTGCTGTTTCTGATCATTACCGGGGTGTTGGTCTTTCTGATGGGCCTGATTGCCGAACAGGTATCGATGCTGCGGGCGGAAGGCGGTAAGGTCTGGGAATTGAATTCGACCCCCAGCAACTGTCCGAGTGATATAAAAAGACAAAGTTGAGAATCCTTTTTATTACCCGATGTTATCCGCCCGTTATCGGAGGAATGGAAAAGGTCAGTTTCGAACTTACCTCTCACCTGACTGATCTGACTTCCACCGACCTGATAGCCAACCGCCGAGGAAAAAGGAATCTGTTGCTGTTTCTGCCTTACGCCCTGTTCCGGGCTGTATATCTGATCAAGCTCCATTCCATAGATATCGTTCATTTGAGTGACGCATTGCTGGCGCCTCTGGGGGCGATAATAAAAAAGGTTTGCAGAATACCGGTGGTCAGCACTGTCCATGGCCTGGATGTAACTTATAATTCCAAGCTTTACCAATGGATTATTCCCGCTTCTCTTAAAAAACTCGATCAACTTGTCTGTATCAGCAGTTACACTTGCTCCCAGTGTTTGGAGAGGGGGATTCTTTCCGCCAAGTGCCGGGTTGTTCCCAACGGAATCAACCCGGATGAGTTCTACCTGGAAGAAGCTGAAGCCGCAAAAAAGCTCCAAACCAGGCTAAAAATCGAGTTGTCGGGAAAACGCCTCCTGCTTAGTGTCGGGCACCTGGTGGCCAGAAAAGGGTTTTCCTGGTTTATTCGGGAGGTCATGCCGGAACTGCCCCCGGAGACGGTCTACCTGATAATCGGGGGATACGGCAATGCCAGTTGCGGGAATGAACTGGAAGCATACTCTCAACTGGTAAAAGAGCTGAAATTAAAAAACCGGGTTTTCCTGTTGGGAAAGGTTTCCCATGAGATACTCTCTCTGGCTTATAACTGCGCTGATTTATTGGTTATGCCCAACATCGAAGTTCAAGGGGATATGGAAGGGTTTGGAATCGTGGCTGTGGAAGCGGCCTCCTGTGGGCTGCCGGTAGTGGGGGCAAACCTGGAAGGAATCCCGGACGGGGTGGTGGAAGGAAAAACCGGGTTTTTGGTGGAGCCGGGAAATGTCCAGGGGTTTGTTCACGCAATCTTAACCTATCAAGGAAACAGGGAATTTAAACAAAAAGTCAGAGAATACGCCATCGAACATTTCGATTGGGACAGGATCGCCTCTTGCTATCTTCAGTTATTTCAAGAGCTGACTTCCGATGCCAGAGAAGCGTAATCAACGGATGAACGGGGCAGGTGAAAAA
>JBHHXV010000316.1:0-2225 GCA_046757225.1 bacterium | reverse complement strand
CGAAATGAACAAAATGGTATACCACTTCGGATTTAAAGACACGGTTTCCTTGTTGGACATCGAGGAATCGCTGTTCTTGTCGGTTCTGGCGGTCGAATGCCTGCATGGGCGTTCCCGGATCAGGATGGATGCCATGTTCAAGCTGGATAAGAAAACAAGGATTTGTGTGGTTGACGCCGGTACTGAGGTCGGGTGTCATATCGCCCGTATTTTTAACGGATTTCTCGCGCGTGAATTCGGAGAGGAAGCTTTTAAGGTGGAACGACGGGGAGACATGCCTGCTGCCGATGAACCTTCGAGCAAAGAAAGGAGAACTGAACGTGAATAAAAAGAAGCTGGTGGTAGCGGGGAAAATAATCAAGGGGAAAAAGGATATGAAGGTGGACCCTGAATTTCTGAAAGAGCAGTCCTTGAAACGAACTGCATTCAGGTCGGAAACGGAAACCTTTACTCACAAGTCCCCAACAGCGGCTCGGTTGGAAATGACGGGAGTCTTGCCATGAACACAAAGGAGATGATGAAAACCACGCAATCGCTGTGGAGCAATTTCCGCAACTGCCGGAGGAAGTGCAAAATCCGCACCCTGGACAAGCTGGTTCCCAACCAAAAGGAAAAATGTCTTTCCTTCGGTTCGGTTATTCATGAAGCCTTAGAAACCTGGCATGGAGGATATGACTTTAAGCCGGTTCTGACCTGTATAGATAACGCATACCCTCAAAAAATTGCCAATGCTGACCAGAAGCGGGACTGGCATTTGGCTACCGCCATGATGAAAGGGTATATCGGCCGCTATCCGTCCGAAGAGTTTCAGGTGATCGCCCTGGAGAAGGTGTTCGAGGGTCCGATCGTAAATCCACTCACCGGTAAAACCTCCCGCAGTTTCTACCTGGCCGGAAAGGTGGACGGAATCATCCGGTACCCGGACGGCAGTTACTGGCTGCTGGAACATAAGACCGCTTCCCAGATTACCCCTGATTATATCGAGCGTTTGTGGGTTGATTTCCAGATCGCTCTCTACTCCTGGTATGTCCGGGAGTATTTAGGAATTCCGGTAGTGGGCATCCTCTACAACATTCTGGGTAAAACCACCATGAGGCAGGGAAATGGTGAAACCGAGGAAGAATATCAGGAGCGGCGACAAAAACTAATTGCCAAATCCAAGACCGGAAAAACCTCAGCCAAACGGAAGATTCCGGAAAGTGATGAGGACTTCCAGGATCGCCTGGCAGAAAAATATGCTCAGGAAGATATGCTCCGCCGGGAGGAACTCTACATCTCCAATGACCGCTATGAGGACCTGCAGGTTGAATTATGGAAGTTGACGCAGGCTTTCCTGGAGGCTCGGAGAAACGACAACTTCTACCGTAATCCCGATTACTGTTTTCATTATAACCGGGCCTGCTCCTATTATCCGATCTGCTCATCAAACGACAACCCTCTTGTTATCGAAAATCACTACCAGGTTGTCGAACCGCACGAGGAATTAAGGAGCTGCGAAGAAAATGTATTTTGACGATGTAGTTTCCCGAAATCCCGGAGTAAAAATTTCTCTCAAAGATGGCAGTCCGGTGTACTTGAAGAATGCTGTTCCTTTTAAATTCAGTGAGGAGTTATTCCAAGAGGCAATAAATTACTGGAGAGGAAAAGCAGACTTGCCAAAGATGGAGATTGATTACGCAAGAACTCCTTATCAAAGTATTTTTCTTTCTTTCGGGGGTACAAGAGGGTACTGGATTATCGGCAATGACTATCCGGAACATGAGATATATACCTTGGTGATATTTGCCTATGACCGGTTCTCAGATTGGTATGCCCAAAGATGTAAAAACGGAAATATCATTCTGGAAGATGTTGAATACCTTCCAGGAGACATGGCAGCAATTGAAGATATTTTGAAATTTAATCTGAGGCCACGTTTGACAACTGCCATGCTTAATTATGGGGAGGGGAACTTTAGAGTTCACTATCTTTGTGGTCAATCTGTCGACGATAACACGGAATTTGATGACCACTTGCTTTCATCTTTGTGGATTTTTCATATTGTCCTCAGGGTATTGACCCTACTCAACTGCAGAAACATCAAGACAATAAAACACCCCGCTCCCGGTCAGAAACTCCAGAGAAAACGCCAGAGAAGGGGGAAGCTTCCGATTGCTTCCTATTACACCATGGAGATCGATCTTCAAAAAAACAACGCGCATGGAAGCGGTCTGAAAACTGGAACC
>JBHHXV010000315.1:0-2238 GCA_046757225.1 bacterium | reverse complement strand
ATTACGTATTCAGGGCGGCCGGTCAGGATATCCTCGTTATAAAGGGTTCCGTTATTGATTCCCTCTGCTATGTATGGCCGCTTCTGGTCATTATGAACCGGAAGTTTTTTATACTTACCCGCTTCATATTTGTTATCCGGCGTCCAGGGAGTTTTCCGGGCGATCATGAACACCGTCCGGCCTTTGGAGAGATAAGGGAAGACAATCCTGTTTTCAAAAACCGGATAAACCACCTCATCATTTTGAGCGTCCGGCCGGAAAGCACCGGAAGCGGTCATCTCCCGAAGGGTAAATCCGGATTTGAAGAGATGATCGATCAAACCATCATTATCAGCGTACCCGATCTGGAAAGTTTCAATAGCCGCTTTATCTAAAGCGTATTTTTCTTTGAGCCAGTCCAGTTGTAAAGTTTTCCTTAACAACTGACTTTTGTAAAATCCGGTGATGGCGGTCAGGCATTCCTCCGCCCGGAGAGTCAGTGCCCGGGCCGCTTCCAGTTTTTTTATTTCAGCAGGTTCCAGTTTAAGGTGTTTTAGAGGCGGCAGCCCTGATTTCTTAGCCAGCCAGTCCCGGGCGCTTCTATGGGTATCAGGCATAATCCCGGACTGACCGGTAGTGATTTTTCCTCCAGACTGAATAAATTCAACAAGCTGCAGGACATCTCCGCCCTTGGCGCAGCCATGACAGAACCACCCTTGCTTGTCAAGCCAGATATGAAGTGAGCGTTCAGATTTAGATTGATGCACAGGGCAGTTGACATAAAGGGTCATGCCCTGTGCATCGGTTATATTGCCACTGAGCAATTCTCTGGCAACTTCGCCTATGTCCTGGCTGGTTATTTGCCGGTAGTAGTTCCGGACTTCAAAAGTATCCTGCATCAACTATTACCAGCTTATTTTATTTAAGGATCCCATATTCAAGCCGTTTTCCCGCCTCTTCGGGAACGGTTAAATAACAGTGAACTCTGGTGGCCAAAGCGGAACCACAGACATCACAGAATTTACGGGCAGAAAAACTTTGCGGTCCCAAACCTCTTTTTTCCGCTTTTGTCTGGTTACATCTAAGACAGACCTTGGTTTGGTAGTCTTTATCAATAATCAGATCATGTTTCTCGATTCGTAACGTTCGATTCCAGCTATTGTTATATCCTAATTCTCCTGTCATATAGGCATAAACCAGCTTTGCAACCGCAATTTTGTACTCCTTTGCCTTCGGTTGGCGGGATTCCATGATGATCAACTGCAATCCGATCGGATCATAGACCTCTTGTTCGTACGTTTTACCGTCAGTTGTAGTCAAACTGACCACAACTGACCATTGAGAGTCTCTTATATGCGGATTGCGCTTGATGATATTTTTAATGCCCTGGTGAGGTTGTGGATACTCCAACCACTCTCCGACCGCCCGGCGGGTAAAATACGGTTTTCCATCAATCCAGCAGGATTCAGATAAATTTACATCGTTAAAAGAAAAAGGTATCAATTCGGTATTCATTACACTCACTCTCCTGTCTCGTTCCTTAACATTTTGTTATTTCTTTCCGGTCAACACCTCCGCTCTCGACGGGCGTTGCATTTTCCGTAATGCCCTGCATTTGATCTGCATGACTCTGCTTCCGGTCAAGCCCTCGGCTTTTCCTATCTCTTTATAATTCTTCCCCTCGTAGAATATTTGTCTGATAATTCTCTGCTCTCTCGGAGACAGGGTGTCCAATACCTTGTCGATTACCATCTTGTCTTCTACATTGGTAAAATCATCCGGCCCGGGCAGCGCCTGGAACCGGGTGTAGTCCGCCAGAAACTCCAGTTCGACCTCCGGCTTGTAAATGGTTTGCTTATTCTGGAGGGACCCGGCAATCTCCTTATTGTTCTGGAGTATTTCCACCAATTCCCGTGAAAATAGATCCTCCAGCGTGCAATGGAAAAAGGAGCATATCTTTTCGGCGACCTCTTTTCTTCTGGAATTGTCATTGGGAACCCAACGAAAATGGAGTATGTCATCGAAACACTTCCGAGAAATTCCGATCCTTTCAGCCAACTCTTTGGCGGTAAGATTGTTTTCTTCCATGTATTCGTAGATGTATCCATGTTTCGGTCTGATAGCCAAGGCTATAGAGTGGTTACCGTTCATTTTCCGCTCCTCCTTTCCTTCCAATGAGCCAGGAAAATAAGTCCGAAGCTGAACAGAATGGCGATGATCAGCAGGATAAGCAAACCAAACCCGACCGGGTCATAAGTA
>JBHHXV010000314.1:0-2253 GCA_046757225.1 bacterium | reverse complement strand
ATGGACGTTGGCCTAATTCATTTTCTGGTAAGGGGTCTGGCAAATGTCAGCCAAGCTTATGAATAGACCGGGAAAGAAAGAGGTGCCATGAAATACGATCCGGACATGAGTCGGAAGGAACTGCTTCATCAACCGGACGAGCTGGTTGATCTGCTTGCCAGGATCTCGGAATTAATCAACCGCAACAAAACGCTGATAGGTTCCGTGGTCGGGGTGTTGACGGTGGTAATCGCCGCTGTGGGAATATATATTTCGCTCAGCCGGACTCATCTCAGAGAGGCGGGAGAGTTGGAGGAAAAGACCATTTTTATCCTGGGTGGCCGGGTGGGAAACGGGGGCTATCCTTCAAAGGAGGCCAAGTATAAAGACGCATTGAGCCACTACAGCAGGATAAGAAAAGAATATTCCGGCACCCCGGCCGCCAGACGGGCTTTGCTGGGGGAGGGGAACACCTGTTATGCCCTGGGCGATTATCAGCGGGCAATAGCCGCTTATAAGCAGTATCTGGAAGAGAATACCGGTGATTCTTTTGCCGCTCTGGTTAAAAACAGCCTGGCTTTTGCTTATGAAGAATCAGGGAATTACGATCAGGCGATTAAGCTTTTTGAGTCTTTAAGCGTGGGCGTTTCCGATAAGGCGGCAGCCGATCAGTTAATAAACGTCGCCCGTTGCTATGAAAAAAAAGGGGCGATCGCCCAGGCGGTCGAGTTTTACCGGAAAGCCGGGAATCTTTTAGCCGGCGCAAGCCAGGGATCATTCTCGGGATCGCCGGAATTATCCCGAATAAACCGTAAATTAAACCTTTTGAAAAAACCCGGAAAATCAAAGACCAACAACTGACGGCTGACAACCTAAAAGTGGGCGATCAATCGGACAACCAAAACCGCTCTTTTGCGCAGCTGGCGGAAAACGACAACTGGGCGGCCTTGATCGTCGTGCTGCTGGTGGCGGCCGGTTTTCTGTTTCTCCATTATATTGCCTCGGTCAATGATTACACCTACCGGGAAACGATTTCCATCCCTAAGTTTCAATATCTGGCCGGCGCCGATTTCCTGCTCTCCGGCCTTATTTACTTCCTGATTCTCCGGAAAAACCAGGCCGCTTCCTTTACCAGAAAATATCTGGTGGGGGGCGTTCCCATGGCGGCGGGCGTTTTAATCCTGCTCTTCTCAGTCGCCGGCCGCTGGGAGACCAGGCCGATCGGCAAAAGGGATATTATGCTGGTGGTGGCCAATTTCAGCCCTCTTTCACGGGAAAGTGTGGGCGAGGGGGAAGCGGTTTCCACCAGGATTACGAATAAAATTCATACCCCCGATATTTACAAGGTTCGGCTTTCTGCCGAAAGCGTAATCGGGAAGGGGGAGGAAGCCAGAAGCCGCAAGGCCCGGGAACTGGTAAGCAAATCCCGGGGACACCTGCTTTTATGGGGCGAGGTCAGCCGGAAAAAAGGAAAAACCGTTGTTATTCCTCATATAACCGTCGGAAAAAGGTTTTTTTTGACCGGCAAGTATAAAAGAACCGAAACAAAACCCCGGCCGGAAATTATCGATCCGTCACAATTTACTTTTTCCCGGGGCGCCGGCGAAGCGGAAATCGTCAAGTTCGTTTCCGCTTACTCATTGTACCTGCAGGACCGTTACCAGGAAGCGATCGATGGTTTCAACCGGGTGCGGAGCCTGGACCCCTGGTCGCTTTTCTTTATCGGCAATTCCTATTACTACCTGGAAAAGATCGATCTTTCGGTTATTACCTATCAAAGGCTCCTGGCCAAATATCCCAAATTTACCGAGGCGTTCATAAACTGGGGAACGGTGTTGGAATCGCAGGGGGAATACGATCAGGCGATCGAGAAATACCAGTTGGTTCTGGGGGCTGATCCCGGGAATGTGGCCGCCCTGAATAACTGGGGGGTGCTCCTTAATAATAACGGTTTCTATGCGGAAGCGATGGAGAAGTTCAAGCAGGCCCTGGAGATAAACCCGGATTATCTTCCGGCGAACCTCAACCTGGGGCTGACCTGGGGAAGCCTCGGCTACCATGATGACGAGATCGCTTTATATCAGGGGCTGGCGCGCCGGTTTCCCGGGAACGCCGAGATCCTCAACCGCTGGGCTCACGCCCTGGCCGAGCATAAGGAGTATGAAGCCGCCGTGCTGAAGTACCAGGCCTCTCTGAAAATCAACCGGTACGATGAACGGGTTTATAATAACCTGGGAATCATCTATGGCAAGCTGAACCGGCCGGAAAAACGGA
>JBHHXV010000313.1:0-2254 GCA_046757225.1 bacterium | reverse complement strand
GACTATAATAAACCTGAATAGACCGGGTTAATATTTATGGCCATCAAACCGCTCGATTCCAAACAGTTGTGGCTGGGATTACTGTTCGGCCTTCTGTATGGACTGCTCTTAATCCTGACCACGCACAGCTATGGGGTGGCGCCTGATACCCCTTTAGGCTATTTCAAGGGGGAGAGAATCTTCCAGTACCTCCTTTCCGGTAACAAAAAAATAGTGGATTCCTGGGGTAAAAAAGATGATTATACCCCGTATGAAAGCGTGAACCATCCCCGGGTCGCCAAGGCCATCCCTGATTTCACCCCGGGAAAAATATCGACCTGGGGCGATGATGAGTACGCTGGTTTTCTGGTTCGCTTCGGAGGCGGCCGGCGCTCTGGCCGGTTTTTTTTCCGCCCTGTCCCTGGCCTTGTATCCCCGTTTGTTTATCCTTATTCAATCGAATATTAAAGACGTTCCGATGCTGAGCTGGTACATCCTGACCGTCTGGACCGGCTGGAGGGCGGTGGAGCTGGATGACTGGAGATGGCTGCTGGTTTCGGCCGGGGCTTTAGGGGTGGGGATGGGAAGCAAAAGCACCGCCGGTTTCGCTTTTCTGATCCTGCTTGTCTATCTTCTGGTAAGACAGATCCGTCTTAAAAAACTGCCGTCCAGATCTCTTCTGCTGGCTTTTCTGGTGGCTCCTTTTCTTTCGTATCTGTTTATTTATATGAGTAATCCGATATACTGGCCGAAAACCGGTTCCCGGCCTCAACCGGTTGAAGCATCTTCGATTAGCCCGAAAACCGGATCAGTCTCCGAAAGAGTGGAATTAAGCCTGGTTCAATATCTGCTGGGCGAATTGAAACGGGCCGCTTCGCCCCGGTCTCAGCATTCCCGCTGGGGAACCGCTTCCCTGCCCGGCTGGACAAGCATCAGGGCGCGTTTCGCTTTTTTCGCCACCCCCATGATAACCAATATCCTGGCCTTTATCGGTATCCTGGTCTGTCTGCAAAAATTCTACCACAATGAATACGGGTATTATCTTATGCTCGTTATATGGTTTTTCGTTCCTTTGCTGAGGACGGCGGCTCCTCATACGATCGTTTATGGAGGAATCAGGCTTTATGTCGATTATGTTCCCGCTCTCTGCCTGCTGGCCGGATTGGGAGCCTTACAGGTAACCGTCTGGCTGAAAACGAGCTGTCAGCCACTTTCCCGGTTCGCGCCTTACCTGGTTCTGGCCGCTTTCCTGCCGGTAACCTATAAACTTATACGGCTCCACCCGTATGAATCTATTTATTTCAACTCCCTGATGGGCGGAAACGAGGGCGCAATGGAAAGTATGTACCCCTCTACGGGCGACGTGAACTGTACCACTTATCCCCAGGCGGTAGCGTGGTTTAATCGACACGCCGAATCCGGAGCCGGGATTGTTACGGTAAACACCCATCTGCTTAACGGCTTCGGTCTGCGCAGTGACCTGAGAGCGGTCTTTCGGCCTGAAGAGGTAGCGGCCCGTGATAATGTTTATTACCTGATGGTTCCCGTAAGCTGGAATTACGAGGAGGAGATTCCCTGGAAAAAGGAAAACAGGATATTGGTAAAAGAGATCCGCCCGGATGATTCCCCGGTGCTGTTGATTTATAAACACAGGAAGAGGGAATGAGCGGTAGTTGGTCAGTTTGAATTCCCCCCCGGTTGCTATGCTTGAGCGGTCATGGTATCATTAAAGTATGAAAAAGAAAAAACATATCGCAGACCTAAACCGGCTTGCACATAGCATAGTCGGTTTTGCCACAGAAGAAGAGATCCAGCCAGAATCGGAGAAGGAAAAGCCTGTCAAAAATCAGCATGCCGTTGAATTGGGCCGCTTAGGTGGCTTGAAGGGTGGCAAGGCTCGGGCAATAAGTTTGACAAAAGAGAAGCGTAGTCAAATAGCGTCCAAGGCGGCAAGGGCTAGATGGAATAAAAAAGATGAGGGGAAACCATAGTGTGTGAAGTTTTGGATTCAAATAGCATTGTTGAAAACCAATTAAATAAAATTCTTGAAGAGTTAGAGGCTTACTTGAATGCAGACGTCTTAATTATTTGTTCACCAATGCTTCATGGTGTCGATTCTGAAGTAAGAGATCTTATTGATAAAAGAATTAAAAAACGAAAAAAATTATTCGTAATTTTAGAAACGGAAGGCGGTTATATCGGTACGGTTCAAAGAATAGCAGATACATTCAGAAAGCATTACAAAATCGTTGAATTTCTTGTTCCTAATTTCGCT
>JBHHXV010000312.1:0-2274 GCA_046757225.1 bacterium | reverse complement strand
TCCCGGGCAAAGGGTAACCGGTTCTGACGATAATAAATCATCCCCCGGTAAAAATAAGCTTCCGGGTATTGGGTTGGTTTCGGATCATAGCCGATCGCCCGGGAAAACTGCAAGGCCGCCAGGTTATACCGGGAAAGCCGGTAACAGGCCTTTCCGGAAATGATATAAGCCTCAAGGTTTCGCGGCTCCTTATCAATCGCCCGGTTAGCATATTTGGCTGACTCTCTGTAATCCTTGGTGCGCAATAAAAGCCGGGCCATCATTATTTGATTTTTGGGAGATTCGTCCTTTTTAAGAGCGACCTTGAAATCGGAAAGAGCGCCTTTAATATCCCCTCTGCGCATCCGAATATCCCCCCGGTTGGCGTAGTTGGCGATATTTTCCGGGTCCAGGGAAATCGCCTTTGAGAAATCCTGCTCCGCCTTTATCTCTTTTCCCATCAGATAATAAAGCCCCGCCCGGTTGGCATACCCCTGGGAAAGCCGGTTATCCAGTTCCAGAGCCTTGTTGAAATCCGCCATAGCCGGACCGGTCTTCTTTCTGGTAGCCAGGATTATCCCCCGGTTAACGTAGGCCTCGGCCATTTCGTCATCCAGTTCGACCGCTTTATTGAAATCGGCCAGCGCCTTATCGAGATCCTTTAAACCACAGTAAGCCAATCCCCGGTAATAATACCCCCGGGCAAAATCCGGTTTATTCTTTAAGGACTGGTTAAACATGTAGACGGCATCGTAATATCTGCCTCCCTTCAGAAGCAGCAGACCGTTATCTCTGTATTTATAATGCTGGCAGGCAAGGAAAGAAATCAAAAGGCAGCCCGGCAGGAAAGCGTAGCGTCCGGCGTTAAGCTTCATGAGCGGTTTTGAGGCAGCCCCAATAAAACGGTTTCCCATAACAGGCGGGGGGTGACATTGAATTTTAATTCGCTGCCGGCCTGTTCGATTGACCATAAACCCTTTTCCGCTTCTTTACCGGATATCTCCCAGGCCCGCAACCGCTCAATGATATCCCTGTTCCGGATAGAATCGATTTCATGGGTAAGCAGCCATTTATCCCGAAAAAGGCCCTGTAAGCAAATAAGCAGTTTTTCCAAATCAGCTTTGGCTCCGGCCGATTTTTCGGCAAAGGTAAAAAGTTCTTCGATCTGGTTAAGGGTCCTGAGTTTCTCCAGCAAATCGTTCCTGAACTGTAAATATTCATCGATATCCTCGAAGGCTCTGGAGATACTGCCTTCCGCCAGAGCCGCCCTCAGTTCCGGCCGGTCTCTTCCCTTTTCCCGCAGATAAGCGGCTAACTCCTTT
Organism: bacterium; assembly: GCA_046757225.1. Classification (GTDB taxonomy): domain Bacteria; phylum SZUA-182; class SZUA-182; order JBHHXV01; family JBHHXV01; genus JBHHXV01. Next base: position 973 of record JBHHXV010000312.1, on the reverse strand, counting down.
TCGGGAATTCTGCTGAAACTCATGCTTTGACAGCGGGAACGAACCGTGGGCGGCAGGGCGCCGGGATTGGAAGTGACCAGAATCATGATCGAGTGGCCGGGAGGATCTTCAAGGGTTTTCAAGAGGGCGTTGCCGGCGTTGATATTGAACCGCTCGGCCTGGTCGATAATAGCGACCTTGGTTTTGCCCTCATAGGGACGGAGCCTCATGAATTCGCTGAGCTCTCTGATCTGGCCGATCTTGACGAATTGGCCGTCCGGCTCCAGAACGGTCAGGTCGGGATGGATACATTGTACGGTCTTCCGGCAGGCCGGGCAGGAACCGCAGGCGTTTTGACTTCGGCAATTTAACAGCTGAGCCAGATAAAGAGCGGTTTTTTTCTTGCCGACCCCCTCCGGCCCCTCGAATAACAAAGCGTGAGCCACCCGCTCCCGCTCCACCACCCGCCTGAGATAGGATAGCTGCTTTTCATGTCCCAGGATATTCAACTTTAAGCCGCTTTTTCTTGTGTTGTGTCAATTTTATAGTGCCGTCCGGCAGCCAGAACTCAAACAGCCATAAACAGACAGTGAAAATTACCGGGGCTGTATACAGAAAATCGATCCCCCAATAGGAAAACAGCCCGAAAGAGAGCACCATTCCCATGATGAATCCGTTGTTTTCCATAAACAGCAGCCATTTAACCTTCCTGGTCCGCTTGTGGTTCTGAGCGAAAAAGTAACCGGGAAAAACACCGGCCACCGCCACCAGGGCAAAGAAAAAATAGTACAACTGGTTATTGAAGCGCAGATTAAAGGAGAGCCAGGCAAAAACATAAAAAGAGAAGGTATTGGCCAGTAACAGCCAGCGTTCCAGCCCGGTCTCCTTTATCCAGAGACCGACCAGGCTTCCCAAAAGCCAGAAAAAGGTCATCCCGATATATGACAGATAAGTGGAAGAGAGATTGAATGACATTAAAAAATAATAAGCGAAC
>JBHHXV010000311.1:0-2299 GCA_046757225.1 bacterium | reverse complement strand
CACATCTGATCTGGGGGCCGGGGGACAGCAATCTTATCCACAGACTGATTAAAAAGGGAAAATCGGGGAGACTGACGCGGGTAGGCGACGGCAGTAACCTCATCGGTATCACCTACATAGACAACGCCGTCCAGGCGCATCTGCTGGCCGCCGACCGGTTGGAGCAGGGTTCTCCGGTTTGCGGCCAGGCTTATTTCATCACGCAGGCTAAGCCGGTGAATTTATGGGACTGGGTAAACGAGCTGTTCGATGGTCTGGGAATCCCTCCCCCGAAGAGATCGATCTCTTACAAATCCGCTCACCGGTTAGGCGCCTTCCTGGAAACTCTCTACACGGTCTTCGGTATCGAGAGCGAGCCGCCCATGACCCGCTTCCTGGCCTCTCAACTGGCCAGACCGCATTATTTCAACATCAGCAAAGCCATAAAAGAACTTGGTTACCGGCCGGAAGTTGATGATGATAAGAAACGGAAATATATTACCTCATTGAAAACCTCTCACCATAATCGGTTGATTGTGTGAGTTGGCAGATAGCGGCCGCCGCTTTGTTGGAGAGCTTTCAAGTGGGTTTTCAGGAATTCCAGGTCTTCGGGGCGGTCCACGTCATACCAGGGCTCCAGCAGGCCGAAGGAGGAGCCGAGCCGGGAAACGGTGGCTTCCAGAACCCCGCTTTCTCCCCAGGCGATGTCAGTGAACAGCGACCGGTCCGGCTTCCGCAGGCCGATCAGGTAATACCCCCCGTCCATTGAAGGGCCGAGCACTGCCGGAAACCTGTCCAGCAGCTCGAAAGCCCGGCTGATCCGGTTCGGGGGAAGGGTTGGCTGGTCGCTGCCCAGCAAGACCATTTTCCGGTATCCCTGGTTATACCCCCAGACAAAGAAGTTATGCATCCGCTCACCCAGATCGTCCCCTTTTTGAATCAGATGAGTAAACCCGGCTTGAGAAAAGTTTTGCCTGAAATCTTCCGAAACCGCCGGATAGAGATGCAGGAATTTATCCGCTTCAGCCGGATAAGGACGGGCGATAGTATCCAGCAGAAAAGCGTGGTACAATGCTTGAGCACGGCTGGTTTCCAGCTTCAGCCTGGTCTTGGTTTCGGTTAAAAACGGGTTCTTGCAGAAGATGGTTAAACATAAATCAGGTTTCATTTGATTATGATACCACAGGGAAAAAGATGCTTCATCGGCCTGCTCCTCAACCTGCTGATTATTTCCCGGGGACTGGCTCTGGAGGGCGCGCCGGCGGGAAAGTGGCTCCTGCCTGAACCGGGAACCAAGAATGTTCCGGCTTTGATCAAACTGGTTGAGCGCAGACAGGAATTCTCTCTGGCGGAACAGGATCTGTCCGGAAAAAAGGGGTGGCTGGTTTACCGGCTGGTCTGGCGGAAAGATGTCCGCTCGGCCGAAGAGATAAAAATGAATCTGGAAAACCTGACCAGACTGTTTTCAGTAGACTCGGACAAACAGAAGGTCTACCTCGATTTTTCCCAGACACCGGAGGCTTTGTATTCGGTTCTGGATATCCCCGCTTTCTGGGCGGGCTTGTGGGGAAAAGCCAGGAAACAACCGGTTCCCGAAATCCTGTTTCCTCAAATCACCGAAGAAAAAGGGTATCTGGCTTCTTTATTGAAGGCGGCCGGAGGGTATGAACAGCTCTTAAATCTCCGGCAGCTGCCCTGGTATATTGAAGAGGGAAAAAATGTTCCCAAAGCATTGCAGGCTGTTTTCAAGGGAATAGAGAAGTTGAGGAGAAAACCCGGGCAATATCCGATCCACTGGAACCAGGCGCTTACCAGAGACAAGGCCTTCCAGTTCATGGAGCGGCTCAGTCGGCCGGAGGCCCCGCCCTCCATGACCTTTGTCTCCCCGAAACCGAGCCTGCCCGTTGATTTATACTGGCTGACCTTAACCGCTTTGCTTGACCAACACAAGCCGGCCGCCTTCTTTGCCCAGATGGGCCGGAACCGGCTCGATATCGAGGGCTTTAATATCGGGAAAGTTAATCTCGATCTGACCGGTGCGTTGGCGGAGAACTCCCACAGCGACCCTTACGCCGGGCTGTCGGTCTATTATTTCAATAAACTGATTTACACAGGACCCTGGCGGTCGCTGAGCTTGAATCTGGAATCGGCCTCCCCTGAGCAGCGGGACACCGAGCCACCAACCCTAAACGGATTATTCCCGGAAAACGGGGCAAAGCAGGTAGAGCGCACGCCCCGGATTTCCTTTAAGGTAACCGACTACGGCGCTGGCATAAACCGGGATTCGATTAAGATTATCTTGAACGGAACAAAACTTACC
>JBHHXV010000310.1:0-2312 GCA_046757225.1 bacterium | reverse complement strand
TCCATACCGAAGTTCCGGCTTATGAAATAAACCAGTAAAGGACAAAGTAAAAAAGAGAAAAAAACCTGGAGCTTGAAAGCCACCGGAGGAGAAAACCCCAAGGTGAAAACCCAGGCCGTAAACTCCCACAGCTTATCATCCAGGGACATGACCCCTCCCCCGGGATAACCGGCCATAAAAAAGGGATCGTAGCCGGACATGCTCCCGGAGCGGGAGAGGAATTTACCGGCGGCGAAAGATTTATAAAAATGATGGGTGTAATCGCCGAAATTGACCGGATAAGGAGAAAAGAGATCAGCGGGAGAAAAAATCAGAAAAAAGAAAAGAAGCGCAGTTCCGGCGGTCGCCCACCTGAAAGTCCGGTAAAAAGGGAGCAAGGAGTCTTTCACAGTCCTCCGCTGTAAGGGAATTTTTCTTTCAGACAGTCAAGATATCATATTGATCGAAACGCATGGTGCAATCGCTCTTAACGAATATCCGTCTATCGTATGACCGCTGGAGCTGTAACAGCAGTTCCTCTTTATCATCGTAAAACAGATCGGCGATATCAGGATGGGTTCTGATCATAAGATCGGATTTCCGGTCTTTTCGGGCCAGTTTTCCGATCTCCCGCTGAATCATACCGAAGACCGTAATCTGCGATTTAACCTTCCCGCTCCCCTTGCAATGGGGGCAGTTTCTAAGCATGGTTTTTCCCAGGCTGACGCGCGAGCGCTTTCTGGTCATCTCCACAATACCCAGATCGGATAACTGGTGCACATTGGTTCTTACCCGGTCCCCCTTCAAATGCCTTTTCAGGGCTTCCAGCACCTTTTTCCGGTTGTCTTCCCTCTCCATATCGATCAGGTCGATAATGATGATTCCCGCCAGATTACGGATCTTCATCTGCCTGGCCACTTCCTGAACCGCTTCCAGGTTTATCTTTAAAACCGTATCCTCCAGGTTGCTCTTGCCCACATATTTACCGCTGTTTACATCAATCGCCACCAGCGCTTCCGCCTCATCGACCACCAGATAACCGCCCGATCTCAACCAGACTTTCCTTCTTATGGCTTTTTCGATCTGCGACTCTACGTTGTAGCGCTCAAAAATCGGTTCCCGCCTGTTGAAAAATACGACCCGGTCCGTCATTCTCTCCATATATTTTTTGGTGAATTCTTTGCATCTTTCGTATTCGTTCCGGTCATCAATAATCATTTTCTTGATATCGGGCGTCAATAAATCGCGGGCGGTTTTCAAGGTCAAATCAAGGTCCTCGTGAAGAACGCAGGGGGCTTTAGCCTTTTCCACCTTGGCCAGCACCTCCGACCAGGTGGAAGTCAGAAACCTGATATCAGCCTCCAAATCTTCCCGGGGTTTATTCTCAGCAGCTGTCCTGACGATAAACCCGCCAGTGGCCGGTGACAACTCCTCCATGATTTTTTTCAGACGGTTCCGTTCCCCGCCCTTTTCGATTCGCCGGGATATCCTTATTTTACTTGAATGAGGCATATAAACCAGAAAACGGCCGGGCAGGGAAATCAGGGATGAAATCCGGGCGCCTTTGCCGCCGGTGGAGTCTTTACCAACCTGAACCATTACCTCCTGGTTTTCCTTGACCAATCTTTCGATAGGGATCCGCTTGCTTTTATCCATACCGGAATTACGGCCCCGGTTTCTGCCCCGCCTGTTTCTCCTTTTTCTGTTATCGCCCGTTCTTTTCGGTTTTGTTTCCTGTTCCCGGGTAATATCCGGCCCCCTGTCATTCTCCTGTTCTCTATCAAGATCTACGACTATTTCCGGCTCCTCCTCTGCCTCACAAGCCAGTTCTATGGTTTCCGGATCTTCGTCGATACCAGCGGAACCGGACTCCGGGACACTGTCCTCAGTCTCCTCCCGTGCTCCCCTTGACAATTGAACTTCATCCAGTTCTTCCAGCTCATTGTTTTCTTCGCCTTCTTCCACTACCGCTTCTGGATCCTTCATATTATCGAAGATATCCGAAGAATAAAGAAAAGCGTCCTTATGCTGCCCGATATCCACAAAACAAGCCTGCATACCGGGCAGTACCTTGGTTACTCTGCCGATATAAATATTGCCGGTGATGCCGGCCTCTCCTTTACGTTCGACAAACAGCTCCGTTAATTGGCCTTCCTGCAGCAGGGCCACTCTGGTTTCGCTCAAACAGGCGTTTACCACTATCTGTTTTGACATTCCTGACAAACCTCTTTCTTATTAACCTTAGATAAAACAACTTTGATGCCCGCGTAAAAAGTCACGGTCAGATTTTCACCGGAACCGGGCGGAAATCGGTAACGTTACCAACCGACATG
>JBHHXV010000309.1:0-2320 GCA_046757225.1 bacterium | reverse complement strand
TTTTCAACAACATATCATCTGCTTTGCTATGATTCCCGAATTATTCGGGTTAAAGCAATTAATTCCTCTTTCGAACCCTTCACAATATAATCAGGGGTATTTACCGTTTCCATAATCTTATCGGTATTTCCCGCCATGTAGTCATGGGCATCAACAATATGAAACCATTGTTTGGAAGTGAGACGGATAGCTTTGCCGGATACCGACTTTACAACCTCAATGGTTCCATTAACCACCTGGACTTATCCGCTTAAGATTCTTCTTAAAAAACTCAACACCTTTGATTACGCCGGTGGCAGCCGCCCGGGAGGAGATACTGGCCCCGGAAATCTGGTCGATAGTTCCGCCGTCTTTCTTGATCTTCATTTTGTTGGTGTCGGTCATATTGGCGAATTGGGCGTAAAACGGTTTTTTGCTGATCTTGGCGCCCAGTCCCGGGGTTTCGGTATGCCGGAGTATTTTTATCCCCAGCAGCTTTCCCTGAAAATCCATTCCCATCATAATACTGACCGGTCCGCCGAACCCCTTGGCGATTACCGTGAAAGCGACCCCGACCTTCTTACCGCCTTTTTTAGCGGTATAGAACTCTGTTTTAATCTCCTGACCTTTTTTGTCTCTGCCGGTCACCATCATGACTTTGTCTTTGTCCGGCTCATTGTCGAAGGCGGGCAGCACCGCTTTAATAGCCTCCAGTTTCACCAGCCGCCGCTGTTCGGCAATCGGGCCCTCGGTCGCGTGAAAAACAAAAGAGAGGGCCATGGCCGCTACCGCGGAGATTACCGCTAAAACCCAGACTAATCTTGATGTGGAAGTTTCCTTACTCACTCTCTTCCACCTTGCCGAAGGTTGTCGGTTTAATGTAATTGTCAATCAAGGGGGTTACCGAGTTCATCAACAAGATAGCAAAGGAAACCCCTTCCGGATAGTTACCGTATAATCTGATCAAAGAAGTCAACAGGCCGCACCCGATGGCGAATATAATTTTACCTTTCCTGGTAATAGGAGTGGTGACGTAATCGGTAGCCATGAAAAAGGCGCCCAGAAACAGCCCGCCGGAAAAGATTTCAAACAGGGGATTAGGATAGACCGACGGGTTATACAGCCAGGTCAGGGTGGTAAAGGCAAACACGGTTCCGATAAAGGTTCCCGGTATATCCCAGGTAATGATATCCTTCTTTATTAAATATAAGGCCCCTAATAAAAGGGCGATGGCCGAGGCTTCTCCCAGACTTCCCCCCGCATTTCCCCAGAACAGGTCGAACAGGTGAAATTTGCTGAGTCCGGCCACTCCTTCCAGTTTCCAGGTTCCCAAGGGGGTAGCGGCGGTTAAAGAGTCCACGCCCCGCTGAGCCACCCAGGTGGTCATCTCCACCGGCCAGGAAATAAGCAGGATTACCCGGCCGACCAGAGCGGGGTTGAAGGGGTTGTGCCCCAGGCCGCCGTAGATCTGCTTGCCGATCACAATCGCCGCCATAGCCCCGAAAGCGGCCATCCACCAGGGAACCCCGGCCGGCAGGTTCATGGCCAGCAACAATCCGGTGAGAGCGGCGCTCCAGTCCAGCAAGGTGCTCGGTTTTCCCAGCAGCTTCTGCATCGCCCCTTCGGCCAGCATGGCCGAAACAACGCTGACAATAATCACCTCCAGGGCGGGCAGGCCGAAATAATAGATCCCCACCAAAGCCGTCGGAGTAAGGGCGATGATCACGTCCAGCATGATCTTGGACACCGAGTCCATGCCCCGGATATGGGGTGATAATGATACCTTTAACTTCATTTATTTTTCTGTGTTAAGTTTATTTAAAATTTCTTTTAAAGTTTTTTGTGATCCTTGAATTTGTTTTCCCAGAAATCCACATTCAGGACAGCGGTACTTTTGTCAAAATTGATTGTGTTTTGTGCAATCTGATTGTTTATGTAGTTTTCCAAATATACAATTGAGAACAAGACCTGCAATTTACCGATATCATCATGACCCAAGTATTTTACACAGAAGACCATCTATAAACATTGCATTGGCTGTAACAGATATGATATCAGACAGATCAAAGTAGCCGGAATACATATCAAGAGTTTCGCCGTTTACCGCATTTCGGTACTTTGTGATTTCTTCCAAACTTTTTAAACGGATCTTATATGCTTTTCTACCCAGAGATTTCCCACTCTTCGGGTTTTCTTTCAGCATTTTGTGAAGTTCTCTCAAATCCCGTTTAATATGGGGATAATCCTTTATTAAAATCCGAACTTGTTGTTTGAAATATTCAGTCGGAATCAGTAGTGTCCGGTTAGGTTCTTGCATATGAGTTAGGATCAAACCCAGAAC
>JBHHXV010000308.1:0-2321 GCA_046757225.1 bacterium | reverse complement strand
TAATGAACGATCTTGTTTTTCAGCTCAGTCAGCAATAACTGATAATCTTTTGACGTATACTGGTTGTTTGTAGAATTCATTGTTGTTTACCAACGTAAAAGGGGAACACCAGATTCCCAAGTGCTTGATTTTTAATTACCATATAAGAGATATGTATGGCAAAAACCCCATTGTCTATTGATTCCGAATCCTCAGAGATTTGCACATCCTGCACGACAATCCGCTTCTCCCAACGTTTCAAAGCGTCAACTACAAAGACCTTTGCCAAAGCCTTCAAGACCGTGTTGCTCGGCTCAAATACCAGTTCCTTCAGCCGGGACCCGAATTCCGGGAGCATTACTCTTTCGCCTGGACTGGTCCCCAGAATCTGCCGGATGCTTTCGTTTATATGATCAAACTTTTCCGAGACCGCCACTACCCGTGAATTGTCAGTGGCGCCGGCTACATTAAAACTAAACGGAAACCGAACTCCCCGTCCCAGAAAATCATCAGACATCTTAATTCACCACTCCCGTACCGCTTCCGGTTACCGCTCCGGTCGGGCAGGTCCCGACCACGGACGTTGCTACTTCAGCGTTCTGCTGAATCTCGTCCACAATGGCGTTGGCGATAGCGGTCGCGAACTTTTCCGTCCAGGCATGCTCTCCTGAGGTAACGAAGCCTTGTGCCGCCAGTTCCGTGATAATCCTGGATTTCAGACTACTTTTGCTTAAGGCCATTATTTACTTGCCTTTACATTGGTTGATTTATCACCGTGGGGCGAACCGCTAAAGTGACAAATTGACGCTCCTGTAATAAGGCCCATTACCGCTCCGCTTCCCCCGTCGAGCTCAATTACATTCGCACTTATAGTCGCCTTGCCCACCACGGTTATATTCCAGGCTCCTCCAACGTTTTCTTCCTTATCGCCTGACACCTGGTGCTTTTCTTTCCCGGAAGCGCTTTCCAGTAGAATGTAATTCCCTGACTTCTCCGTTATCTTTATCTTTTCAGCACCACTCGTGTCATCCAGCTCGATTTTGTGGCCGGATGCAGTCTGCCATATTCGGTTGGAAGGGGGATTCTTTCTGGCTACTTCCGGCACCTCACTGTTCGAATCAGGCTTAGCCCACCAGCCTCCGCTCCAGACAGGATACTTTGGATTTCCACCCTCACATTCTATGTACACTCCGTCACCGATTTCGGGAATGGCAAAGAACCCGGTTTGGTTGCCCGCAAAGGAAACCTTCGGCCAGGCCCAATATGCGGGAACCTCGTCTCCATAAATCGATGAGCAGCTTATTTTCAAGCGTCCCAGCATCTCCGGATCCCGATTGTCGATCACCACTCCCCGATACGAGCCGTAAAACAATCCGAAATACTCCAGCCCGTACTGGGTAAGGTTCTGCAAGAACTTCTGGAAAGAGTTCATCATGGTTTTATGCCGGTCTCAGGATTTACGGTTATCGTCTTTGGCTCCATATCGTTTTTCCCATGCTGCAGGTTCTGTTTTCCTTCCACATCGGCCGCTTTATCCGATGTTTTGCCGAGGGCGTTCCTTTTAAGCTCCATCTGCATTAAATACCCACCAGCTCCGATCTCATGGCGCACCTGCTTAAGGTAATAATTGCCGCTGAACTTAGTGCCCACTCCGGTTATCTCGATAAGCTCTTTGGCTGCAATCGTGGGGATCCCCACAACAGTTGCCTCCGCTTCCAGTTGATCAAGTTGCGCTTCTTGATTTTTTCCCTTTGCCAATTTCTCTACTTCCCGGGCGTGTTGGTGCGGTGTAGGGATTGTTTTTCCGGTTTCCTGCTTCTCATACTTTTCTTCTCCAGTGGCACCGTCAACCAACAAGGTCTTTTTACCAAGAGCTGTACTGGTAACGTTATCATCGTTCCCCTTTTGAACAGCCGGCTGCTTGGTCATGGGATCGAACCCGACCGCTTTTACTTCCGATCCTTCTCCTTTTTTCTCCTGGGCTTTTACCTTGGGCCGAAAGGAGAGAAGCAAGCCGTCTTTTCCCTGATAGGAAAGAGATAGTACTGGTTTCTTGTCCAGGTTGATTTTATGGAAATGCAACTCATTATTCTGCACATAAAACTGGAAACCGATTCTGTCTGCCAGGTAACGCAGGAAACCGAAATCCGATTTATTTCCCTGCGGTTCGCTTTCGATTATTTCACTGGTAACGTCAACAACAGCGTTCAGCTTATATTTTCCGGCAATCTCCTGAGCAATGCCGGAATAGGTTTTGTTTTTCCAGATTTTCTGACTACTTTTACCTTTCATTTTCGAGCCGGCATCATAAGCCTTCAACGTAAGGCGGACTGTATCCCCGA
>JBHHXV010000307.1:0-2323 GCA_046757225.1 bacterium | reverse complement strand
CCAGACCGCTCTTTTTCACGGTCAGCTGTTGGAATTTGTAAAAGCAGCTTTCCAGTAAGTTTATCATGGGCATAAGAGTGGCTGACAATTTAAAACCTTTGGCTGGGAAAAAATACGAGAGAATTACGATTATTCAAATACAGTAACATAATTGCGACCTTTCTCTTTTGATTTATACAAGGCTTCATCAGTATCTTTGAGTATTTTATTCATGTCCGCGTATCCGTTGGGATAGCTTGTGGGAGAATAATGGTTAACCCCCAGGCTGACCGTTACCTTTAACGGTTTCTCCTGGCCCTTATATTCGTGATTTTCCACACTGGACCGGACGCGCTCGGCACATTCCACCGCTAATTCCAAAGGGGTGTTGGGCAGGAGAACGATGAACTCATCGCCTCCGTACCGGACGGTTATATCCTTATGCCTAATCACCTGGGAAACAAGCTGGCTGGTTTCAATGATAACGTTGTCTCCCTGCTGATGACCGTAAGTGTCGTTATAATGTTTGAAATTATCGATGTCGAACATTATCAGGGAAAAGGAGTTATCATCTTTCCGGCGGTTGGTCAGGATTTTTTTCATAATCTCAAAGAAATACCAGTGGTTGTAAAAACCGGTCATACCGTCGGTGATAGAGAGCTGTTCTATGGTGCGGTAAAGCCACATATTGTCCACCACCATGCTGGCCTCTTGAATTACCGAATCCAGGATCTGCTGGTCCCTTTCCGAATAAATATCTTCATGGTGGCTGGCCAGCAGGAAATTCCCTTGAATCAAATGGCTTTTAAAGCTGGCCCGCAGGTAGGAGGACGCCTGCTTCTGCAAAGGGCTCGAGTCATTAAAAATATTTTTAAACACCGATATCTGGGGGCTGGGTATTTTCTTGTCTTTCAATTCCGGATGTTTCTCCAGCCACTCCCGGTAAATCTGCCGGCAGATTTTTTCCGGATAATCGGTATCCACCTGGGCGACAATGGCGCCTACGATAAGATTGTTCCCTTTCCGGTCGGTAAGCATAACCGCTCCCACGTCGTAAGGCACCAGTTTCCTGATTAAAAACATGATCCCCGCCAGGTTTTTTTCCGAATCCTTTACGTTTTTGACCAAGGTGCGGATCTCGCTGACAATGGTGGTTTCCAACAGCTTGTTGTCAAGCAGGTTATTGATCCTCGACAGGATCACGTTATCGGAAATATCGGACAATTCATCGAATTCCTCGCTGGAAAAATCGATTTCCGCCGCCCTGTTCAGCAATTCGTTTACGGTTCCCAATAATTTTTTGGCCGAGGTTTCTTTTATTATGTCCTTGACCAGGTAGGCGTCCGCCCCGGAATATTCCCCCCAGAACTGGTCGATCGGGTGATCCCTGGAAGTAAGCATGATTATGGGAATATGTTGGGTTACCGGATCGTTTTTCAAGAGACGGCAGGACTGATAACCGTTCATATGCGGCATCATAACGTCCAGAATCACTAAATCAGGATGATGGGTGTAAAAGGCATGAATCGCTTCCAGACCATCGGAAGCGGTTATCACTTCATACCCGGCACCGGTCATGATTGACTTTACCATAATAACGATGGTGGTAAGATCATCCGCTATCAGAATCTTTTTTGTTGGCATAAGCATTATTTCCGTAAGAGCCTGTCGGACTCAGCGTCCGGGAAGCCGGAAATCCTCCAGAAAGTTTATGAAGCCGGGGAGATCTTCATCATACCGGTCAAATTCCGCATAAAAGTCAATACAGATGATTCTTCCGGTGGACAGGAGAACGCTCAGATTTCTTCCTCGCCCCAGGACCGTTCCCGACCCGGCAAAATCATAAAATAAAGCATCTTTAAACAGGGGATTCCTCAACCTGAATTCATGAATGCCGCGATAGTCTCCCTTCGCTCTCCCCATAATATGAATAAAATAGATCAGTTCCGACCGGGAAAGGTCGATATTGTCCGACAGCCCGTATTCGTTCTTAAAACCATACATAACCACGATCCTGCTGCCGCGGTCATTGCGAAAATAGAGCTTGACCACCCGGGGGGTAACCAGCCTCAAGTCCCTCGAGTTTTCCTGAACGTACCAGCCAGCCGGTACGGAAACCGAAAAACCGGGGCTGTTTACCACCAGGTAATCGCTGTCGGTCAGGGGCCGGTTCTCGAAAACATCGGTTTTCCAGCCGCTTTCCCAGGAAGTGCAGGCGTTCATGGACAGACAAATCGCCACTGCCAGGAACCAGCGAATAATGTCCGAGTTATTGCTGCTCAACTCCTAACCCGGTCTATTCAGGTTTATTATAGTCAAGAATTTTTTCTATTCATTTTAGTAT
>JBHHXV010000306.1:0-2330 GCA_046757225.1 bacterium | reverse complement strand
CAGCAGGAAGAGGTCGGCGATCTCGATGATTTATATATAAAGAAAATATATGTGGACGAAGGGCCTACTTTAAAACGTATCCGGCCCCGGGCGATGGGAAGGGCATTTCCCATTCGCAAGCGGACCTGCCACATCACCATTGTTCTCGATGAAGCATCAGTAATTTAAAGGAGACAGCCGTTGGGGCAGAAGGTTAACCCAGTAGGATTTCGGATAGGGGGGATTCGTTCCTGGAACTCCCGGTGGTACGCCAAGAATAATTATGCGAATTTACTGCATGAGGATCTCAGTATCAGGGAGTATATTAAAAAAAGGCTGAAACACACCGGTGTTTCCAAGGTCGAGATCGAACGGGCCACCAATAAGATCAAGGTGAATGTTCACGCTTCCCGGCCGGGGATTATCATCGGCAAGAAGGGCCTGGAGATCGAGAAGCTCAAAACGGAGTTACAAAGGTTCACGGACAAGCAGATCTTCCTTAATATTCTGGAAATCAGAAAGGCGGAACTTGACGCCAAACTGGTAGCCGACAATATCTGTATGCAGTTGGAGCGGCGGATTTCCTACCGTAAAGCGATGAAAAAAGCGGTGGCCTCGGCTTTGAGGTTCGGAGCGATCGGGGTCAAGGTCTGCTGCGCCGGTCGTCTGGGCGGAGCGGAAATGGCCAGAACCGTGTGGTATCGCGAGGGAAGGGTGCCTTTGCATACCCTGCGGGCGGATGTGGATTACGGCTTGACCGAAGCCAGAACCACCTATGGGATCATCGGGGTCAAGGTCTGGATTTTCAAGGGCGAGATCCTGGCGAGCAAGAAAACTAACGCTACTGTGGAAATGACCATATAATAAAATGTTATTCCCCAAAAAAGTAAAACATAGAAAACAGCAGCGCGGCAAATGGGGCGGCCGGGTAGCTTACCGGGGCTCTGAACTGGCTTTTGGAGATTATGGTTTGCAGGTGCTGGAGAGCGGTTTGATCAGCAACCGGCAGATTGAGGCGGCCCGTATTGCCATGACCAGGTATATCAAAAGGCAGGGTAAGATCTGGATAAAGATCTTTCCGGATAAGCCCCTTTCTCTCAAACCGGCGGAAACCAGGATGGGAAAAGGGAAGGGCGGCCCGGAAAAATGGGTGGCTCCGGTCAAGGCCGGCCGGGTTCTTTATGAAATGGAGGGAGTTTCCGAAGAGATCGCCAAGGAGGCGATGAGGCTGGCTTCCCATAAACTGGGCTTGAAATCCCGTTTCATCAGCAGAAAAAAAGTATACATATAATTATGAAAACCACGGCCCATGATATTCGGGAACTGACTCTGGAAGAACTTAACCTGAAAGAGCGGGAATTGAAAGAAAGTTATTTCAAACTGCGGGTGCAGCACGCCATGGGGCAGGTGGATAACCCGAACCTTTTGAGAGAGGCCCGTCGTTCGATTGCGGTGGTAAAGACCGTGGTCAACCAGAAGTCGGCGCAAAGGAGTAAAGTATAATGCCGGGCGGAACAAAGAAAACAAAAGTTGGAACGGTGGTCAGCGACAAAATGGACAAGACGGTAGTGGTGAGGATAGACCGGACCACCAAGCATCCGGTTTACAAGAAATATATAAAGAGAAGCAAGAAGGTCAAAGCGCATGACGCTGACAACACCTGCCGACAGGGTGATCAGGTAAAAATCCTGGAAGTCAGCCGGCCTTTGAGCCGCGACAAGCGGTGGATAATTATGGAAGTAATGAACTCACAGGTTACTAAAGCGGCGGCAGCGAAGAAATCATGATTCAGGCCCAAACCATATTAACGGCGGCGGACAATTCCGGGGCGAAACGGCTTATGTGTATAAAAGTCCTGGGAGGAAGCAGAAGGCGCTACGCCAGCCTGGGAGACCAGATAGTGGTGGCGGTCAAGGAAGCGATCCCCAGCAGCAACGTGAAAAAAGGGGAAGTTCACCGGGCGGTGGTGGTCAGGGTTAAAAAAGAGGTTCGCCGGCTGGACGGGTCCTATATAAAATTCGATGAAAACTCGGCTGTGCTGTTGAACGCTCAGAACGACCCGGTCGGAACCAGAATCTTCGGCCCGGTGGCTCGGGAACTCCGGGCCAAGCGGTACATGAAGCTGGTGTCTCTGGCTCCTGAAGTTTTGTAGGAGATAAAGGTTGCATATCATTAAAGATGATCAGGTCAAGGTGATTGCCGGTAAGGATCTGGGAAAAACCGGCAAGGTCTTGCGGATAGACGGAGATAAAAACAGAGCCTACATTGAGAAGGTGAACATGATCAAGAAACACCTTCGCCCCTCGAAGGACAACCAGCAGGGGGAGATTCGGGAAACCGAAGGGTCGATT
>JBHHXV010000305.1:0-2378 GCA_046757225.1 bacterium | reverse complement strand
CATTGACCTTGAATCTCTTCCCCGGGTTATTCTCGCGCAGGGCCTGATCAAGTCCCACCGGTGGGAACTGATGATAGAGAAGGTTACGGAACTGGGGGTCAGCCGTGTCATTCCGGTAATAAGCGAGCGTTCCCGCAGGCAGTGTCAATACAAAACCGAACGGTGGCGAAAGATCTCCAGAGAAGCCTCACAGCAGTCCGGTCGTTCCACCCTGGTGGAAATCGACCGGCCAACCCCCCTTGAGCGCGTTTTATCCTTGATTCCCCCTGACTCGGAAAAGATTATTTTAAGGGAACCGGACACTCTTCAGCCCCTGGCCGACTACCCGGAAAAAATCTCCCTGACCCGGAAACCGGTGGTGGTGCTGGCCGGTCCCGAAGGCGGCTGGAGCGAAGATGAGCGGCAATGGGCCGAGCAGGCGGGATTCATGCCTTTTAACATAAACCGCAACACCCTGCGTTCGGAAACCGCCGCCATTTCCGCGGTGGGGATTTTGACATTTTTCGGGCTTGGTATATACTGTAACCGACGGTTATTTTCAGAAAGAAAGGAAGTTTCTTGAACGGCAGCAAAGGTCATTTTGATCTCCAGGCGTCCGAATACGATCAGATCGCCGAAAAGATCATTCCCCGGTATCAAGAGATGCTGGATACCCTGGTGGAGGCTGTCAGGTTCGAGAAAACCCGGGAGTTTACAGCGCTCGACCTGGGGGCCGGCACCGGTCAGGTGACCTGGAGAATAAAGCGGCGGTTTCCCGGAGCCAGGATAACCTGCCTGGATCTTTCCCCCAATATGCTGGAAGTCGCCCGGGAAAGGCTGGCTCCCTATAAAGATGATATCGATTTTGAAACCGGTGATTTCTATTCCTACCGGTTTAAAGGCAGGTATGATCTGGTGATTTCCTCCCTGGCGATTCATCATTTAAAAACCGGCCGGGACAAGAAGGATTTTTTCCAGAGGGTGTTTGAGTCCTTGAACAGGGGGGGGATTTTTTTCAATGCCGACGTGGTTTCCTCCCCCAGTCAGACATTGTATGAGCTGTCAATGGAGCATTGGATTAATCACATGCTCAAGACCGTTTCTAAAGAAGAGGTGGAGAACAAGTGGGTCCCCGGCTCAAAAAGGGAGGATCACCCCTCTCCCCTGCCTGATCAGTTGAGCTGGCTGGGCGAGGTCGGCTTTGCCGGGGTGGATGTCGTTTGGAAGCTTTTCGGGCTGGCGGTTTACGGTGGATTTAAAGAATAGGCTTTTGGCAATCTGTTGCCTTTTCTTCTTTTTTCTTCCGGGAAATTCCCGAGCCGCTCAGATCTGGATAGCGGCGGATAAATATGAGGTGGAAACAGGGAAGAGCGTAAATCTTTCTTTAGGTCAAGGGGTCTCTTTTCCGGAAAGTTACGAATTGATCTTCAAGAAAGGGCTGAGCTTTACCCACTACCGGCCGGACGGAACAGAGGAGCCGCTTCCCCTTGAACCGGGCAGCAAGGTAACGTACAAAGCTCAAGTAAGCCTGAAAACACCGG
The DNA here is from genome assembly GCA_046757225.1 of bacterium. Classification (GTDB taxonomy): domain Bacteria; phylum SZUA-182; class SZUA-182; order JBHHXV01; family JBHHXV01; genus JBHHXV01. Next base: position 858 of record JBHHXV010000305.1, on the reverse strand, counting down.
GCGCCCATATTTTCAGCGCCAGCATAAAAGATTTCAGGTTGATTAAAACAGGCAGGGGCTGGATGGTGGCCGGTCGGTCAACCAAAGCCTTGGGCCGCAGCCTGACCATGAACAAGTTCACCAAAACCCTGGTGAGCGCGGGAAAGGGCGTTTCCCGGTTTAACAAAGCGATCGGGCAAAGCTTGGAGATCGTTCCTCTCCGGGACCCGGGTCTTCTTCATCCGGGAGACAGATTAACGGTTCAGGTTCTGTTTAAGGGTAAACCGGCGGAAATGCAGCTGTTAAAAGCCACGTATGCCGGATACAACCGGGGCGGAGAACTGGTGGCAGCGGAAAAGATCACCGATATCAGGGGAAAAACCACGCTTGTCTTGACCAGGCCCGGCACCTGGTTTCTCTATGTTTTTAAAGTGGAAAAAGAAAAAGGCCGCCCCCGGCGGCGCCGGGGGAAAAAGAACATCTACGAAAGTTCCCTGGTCTTTCATCTTAAGGGGAAATAATTTGTCAACAGGTTATAAATATTGGGGCGTTTTTTTAATAAGCCTGCTGTTTCTTTATCCGCCGTCGGTTTTCGCCAGTGAAAAGCATGGAGGGGAAACAAAGCTGGACCGCGAAACTCTTGAGTTCACCAAAGACTGGACGAAATACCGGAGCCCTAAGATAACCTTCATGATTAAGGATCAGGGGCGTTTCATCGTGGCGCTCCACTCGGATTATCTCATTTTAACCAAAGCTTTCATCAAAGAGGTCGAAGGTAAAAAGATGAACCTCCTGGGATTGACTGAGTATGCTGACGGGGTCTTTCTTAAAGTAAATTCCAGCCTGGTACAGGAAGCGGAAAAGATAAAAAATCCGGCC
>JBHHXV010000304.1:0-2408 GCA_046757225.1 bacterium | reverse complement strand
CAAGAAGTTCCGGGCTCATTCGGCCGGGTTTGTCCTCAAAGAGATGGAGAGCTGTGTGGAACTGGGGATAAGGGATTTTATAATTTACGATGACACCTTTACCGTCAACCGGAAACGGGTTGTGGCTATCTGCCGGGGTATCCTGGAACGGAAATGGGAAATCTCCTGGGATATCCGCGCCCGGGTGACCACAGTGGATCTGGAGCTGTTGAAGCTTATGAAAAAGGCCGGCTGCCAGGGAATTCATTATGGAATCGAAGCGGGAACGGAAAAGATTTTGCGGGTGCTGCAAAAAGGGATCACTATCAAACAGGCCACCGAAGTGTTTAAAATGACTAAGAGATTAGGAATAAAAACCCTCGGTTATTTTATGATCGGCAGCCCCACCGAAACCGCGCAGGACATAGAAGAGACCTTTCGCGTGGCCCGGCGGCTGAATCCCGATTTTATTCATTTAACGATTTTTACCCCTTTTCCGGGCACCCAGATCTATTTTGACGGCCTTAAACAGGGGGTTCTTTCCCGGGACATCTGGAAAGAATTCGCCCGGAACCCCAGCCCGGATTTTATCCCCCCTCACTGGGGCGAGATGTTCACCAGACAAGAGCTGCAGAAGATGCTGATTTCCGGATACAAGGGGTTCTACGGCCGACCCGGTTATATCATCAAGGAGCTGCTGAAGGTAAAAAGCCTGAGTGATTTAAGGCGTAAAGCCAGAGCGGGCCTTAAGGTGCTTTTCCATAAATCTGATTGATAAAATGGCGCGCCTGGCGAGATTCGAACTCACGACTTCAGCCTTCGGAGGGCTGCGCTCTATCCAGCTGAGCTACAGGCGCTTATATCTGTTTATTCTGGCAGGTTTTGTCCTCTTTTGTCAATCGTAATATCGATACCGCAACTAAGCCAGTTAAAGGAAAGTGGAGAGTAAACCTTATAATTTTTTATCTCAGCTGGCGATCTGGCTGGTTTTAGCTTCTTTCCTGACCGGTAAAGGGCTGGCTGATAACAGCAAAGCGGAAGAATCACCGCCTTCAGGGGAAGAGCACAGCGCCCTTACCTTCAAACGCTCCCGGGCGACCTTGCGGATAATTGAAGAAATAGAGAAGAGCATGGTCCGGATTCCGGCCGGAGAAGCTGTAATCGGCTCGAACGACGGAGCTCCTTTCGAGAAACCGGAGCATCGGGTTTATGTTTCGGAATTTTATATAAGCAGGTATGAGATCACCAACAGGCAGTATTTTCAGTTCGCCCGGTACCAGCAGGAATATAAATCTTTTTTCGCGGACGACATCTACCTGAATCAACAGGGGCATCCGGTGGTGGGGGTTTCCTGGCATGACGCCAACATGTTCTGTCTTTGGTTGAGCCGTCTCAGCAACAAAAAATTCCGGCTGCCCACTGAAGCGGAATGGGAGAAGGCGGCCACCTGGAACCCGGATCAGAAGATAAGGCGCAAATACGCCTGGGGAGACAGATTTTCCCCGGCAGCGGCGAACCTGCTGGGAAAAGAGGATGGTTACGAGTTTATCGCTCCGGCAGGGGCTTTTCCTTCGGGAGTAAGTTCTTACGGAATTTTCAGCATGTCCGGGAATGTTCAGGAATGGTGCGCTGACTGGTACGCGGAGGATTATTACCAAAGCAGCCCCCATAAAGACCCGGCCGGCCCGGAAACCGGCGCCGCCAAGGTGGTTCGGGGAGGCTCCTTTCATAAATCACCGAAACAGGCTTTCGGGTATATTCGTTATTCCATGATCCCCGGCAATAAAGCCAATTATTTCGGTTTCAGAATAGTGAGGTCACGGTAAAGCTCATGAATAAAACCGTTTCCAATGCAATAGCCCTGTCACTGAGCCTGCTGATAGTCCTGGCGTCTCTGGAAGTGCTGTTCTGGCTGGGGGCCAGAGGGGTTTTTAATAAGACAAAGCTGCTCAATGTGTTGTATAACAGGCCGTTCAGCGCTTTTCAGGCTGAGCAGGTATACAGCGGGAAATTTGAAGCGGCCATAAAGAAACTGGAAAAGAAAGAAAAAAGAAAGAAAAAAAATAAAGCCGGCTGGGACCGCACCAACAGGATAACAACCGAGAAGACCGTTGCCGGTGAAGTAACTTATACCTATAATAATCAAGGTATAAGGGGAGCGAAGATTTTTTCGCTAGATACTGCCCCCGGCATAACCAGAATCGCCGCTTTCGGAGATTCGTTTATCTTCGGTCAATGTGTTTCGGATGATGAATACTGGGCGCCGTTTTTGACTGAAAGCTTCAAGGGGAAAACAGAGGTCTTGAACTTTGGCGTCAACGGTTACGGTACTGACCAGGCGTTTATCAAATACCGGGAAAAAGGGGTTAAGTTCAAACCTGACATAGTTATGATCGGTTTATACCTGGAAAATGTCCTGAGAAACGTGA
>JBHHXV010000303.1:0-2416 GCA_046757225.1 bacterium | reverse complement strand
CATCGCTTTCCGGCAGTTTCCGTTTGGCGGTGGTCCTGCCGGTCTTGGATTTGGCAATCAGTTTCTGTCGCCGCTCCTGATATTCTTTCTCGGTCTCACCCTTCCCCTGCCTCATGGTGGTTTTGCCCAGGATGTTGTAGAGGACGCCCACCACCGGGAAGCCGAGGTATTTCTTCACATACCAGGAATACAAAGTGATCTGGAAATCCAGCCAAAGACGTTCGATGTAGCTTTCATTGATCTGGGAAGCGGTCTTGTGCTCCAGCAGCCAGTAGCTGCCGTCCGGGTATTGGATAATCCCGTCCACCTTACCGGCCATGTAAAAGCTGCGGGAGGCTTTACCGGTTAGCGGATTGATAATCGGCCCTTCGAAAACCTTCTCCAGGGCGATTACCTTAAAATCCTCCGACTGGTACTGGCGGACGTATCCCTTCATCATGGCGGTAGCGTAATGCCAGTCCCGGCGCTGGTTGTCATCGGTGATTTTATGAGGGTATGTCTTGTCTATGCAGGTCTGTATCCAGTTAAGGCTATATTCCCCGTGCCAGGATTCAAGGCATTCATGAATGACCGAACCGAAGAAAAGACATTGTTCTTTTTGGTTGGGAACCAGCTTATCCAGGGTGCGGATTTTGCATTTCCTCCGGCAGTTACGGAAATCACTCCATAAAGACTGGGTGGTTTTCATGAGGTTTGACATTCGTCTCTCCTTTTCGTTTTAGTTTTTTCCTGTTCAATTGGAAGCGCCGGCAACCGGGTAAAATGTTGCAAATATTTTTTTGAGCTGATTAGCCGGAACCGGCCTTGATTGATGCACAAGGATTGCGTATCATGGAGATGAAACATTGTGGTGCCTGAAGGGCGCTACCTTATGGGAGGCATATCGGATGGAGCAGAAAAGAAGGGTTCGGCATCGGTCAAACAGCGATCATGAGTAAAAGCGATAAGAGGGAAGGGAAGGCATGCGGTCTGTATCTCCGGGTTTCCACGGAGCGACAGGCCCAGATCAAGGAAGGCTCGCTTGATACCCAACTCGGAACCCTGAAAAAGTTTACCGAGATTAAATCAACACAGGGGAACGAGGAGTGGGTGGTAGCCGAGGTCTACCGCGAGGAGGGTAAATCCGGAAAGAACATCAACCGGCCCGAATACCAGCGGATGCTCCAGGATATTAAGAGAGGCAAGCTAAATGTCCTGCTCTGTACCAAGATCGATCGTGTACACCGCTCTCTCATGGACTTCTACCATCTCCATGAACTCCTGGAAAAACATAATGTGGACTTTGTGTCCCTGAACGAGAACTGGGACACCTCAACCCCCATGGGACGTTTCGGGCTGAAACTTACGCTGGCGGTGGCCGAGTTGGAGCGGGAACAGACCTCTCAACGTACACGGGACAAGATGCAATGGCGGGCGGAAGAAGGCCTCTGGAACGGCGGGCAGGTCATGGGGTACGACATCGACCCTGATAACAAGGGCATTTTGAAGGTCAATCCGGCAGAAGCCAGAATCGTGAAAGAGATATTCGAAACCTACCTGAAACTCCACTCATTCCGGCAGACCGCCCAGGCTATCAACGCCAAGGGGTATCGTTCAAAGGCATACCAGTCCCGCCGGGGTCACACCCATGGGAACAAAAAATTTACCAAGAGCGCCCTCATCCACATCCTAACCAACCCGGTCTACATCGGGAAAATAACCCATCTTGACAAAATTTATCCTGGAAAACATCAGCCCATCATTGATGAAACCCTCTGGAAGGCGGTCAGTGAATATATTGCTGCCAACCGGGTGGTGAAAGCCAAACCTCGAAAGCAGAAAAGCCATTGTTTCCTTCTCGAAGGCTTGGTGAGATGCGGCCGGTGCGGCGCCTATATGACTCCATCATATTCATCAGGTCGAAACCAGGTGTACTACTATTATATGTGTACCGGTGTCAATAACGGGGCGGACGAGTGCCGGATGAAGCGGGTCAGCGCCGACGCCCTGGAGAACCTCATTGCGGAAAGGCTTATCGTCATAAGCCGGGATGCTGATTTTGTGAAAAGGATTCTACTGGAAGCAAATAACAGTTCCGAGAGTGAGTTGGCTATTATAAAGGAGCGACAGGAACTTCAAAAGCAGGCACTTGTTCCCATTGAGCAGGAGATCAAAAATATCGTTCGATTCGTGGCTCAGGGTAGGGGATCTGATGCTTTATCATCAGAACTGGAACGATTGGAAATTCAGAAAAGACAGATTGAGGAAGAATTGGAGAAGATCAATCTTGAGGCACGGGAAATCGAAAATCGATCTTTGAACGCTAAGGTCATTCAGGAAGGCTTAGGGCTTTTCGGGGAAATATGGGAGGAAGCGACTCCGGAAGAGCGGAAGGAACTGATGCGCTTTTACATCTACAAGATAATTTTTACACCTA
>JBHHXV010000302.1:0-2424 GCA_046757225.1 bacterium | reverse complement strand
CCGGGGAATTGTTACGCAAAGCCCGGGCAAGATGTTCCGGAAGTCTTTGATATAACAAGTTATGCGGGAAAAACAAGCATTGTTCTTTGTTGATTCACACGCCCATCTGGATTCCCCCCGGTTTGAGGGCGAGCTTTCGCAGGTCGTCAACCGGGCCGGGGAAGCGGGGGTGAAAGCGATCGTTACCATAGGAACCGACCGGAAAAGCTCCCTGCGGTCGGTGGAAATCGCTGATGCCTTTTCCCAGGTTTACGCGGCCGTGGGGGTTCATCCCCATGAAGCCGGATCTTTCTCGCCGCAGGTGGAAACCGATCTGGAGGGCTTGATAAAAGAAGAAAAGGTGGTGGCTATCGGGGAAATCGGCCTGGATTATCATTATGACCATTCCCCCCGGCCGGTTCAGCGGACGGTTTTCCGGAAGCAGCTGGAATTGGCCGAAAGGCATTCCCTGCCGGTGGTGGTTCATTGCCGGGAAGCCACCGGGGATGTCATTGAAATTCTCCGGGAAAAAAAACCGGGAAAGGTGATTATTCACTGCTTTTCCGGTGACCGGGATTTATTGGATTTCGCGATTGAGGCCGACTGTTACGTCTCAGTCGCCGGCCCGGTAACCTTTAACCGGGCCGGTCAGCTGCTGGAAGCTATTCCCCGGATTCCCGGAAACCGCCTGCTGATAGAAACCGACTGTCCTTACCTGGCTCCCGTGCCCTACCGGGGGAAGCGGAACGAACCGGCTTATGTCCGGGAAGTGGCGGGGGCGGTCGCTTCTTTGCTGGGCTTTACTGCCGAGGATATCGGTCGAACCAGCGGCCGCAACCTGGAACGGATTCTTCAGCTCGACCTTGGTTTCGGTTCCGAACAAGGGAAAATCAGTTACCGGATCAGAAATTCCCTGTATCTCAATATCACCAACCGCTGCACCAACGCCTGTTCTTTCTGCGGCCGGAACAGGGAATACTTCGTTTCCGGATATAACCTCAAACTCGGCCATGAACCATCATATGAAGAAATCATCCGGGAACTTTCCCCTATGCCGGCGGATATAAAAGAGATCGTTTTCTGCGGTTTCGGGGAGCCGCTTACCCGACCGGAGCTGGTGGAATCGGTAGCGGGCTGGGTAAAGGAACGGCTGTCCCTGAAAGTAAGGGTGAATACCAACGGAAACCTGGGCAACCCCCATGAAATCCTGCAAAGGCTGAAAAATAAGGTTGACGCTGTTTCCGTCAGCCTGAACGCGGAGAATGAAGAGCTTTATAACCGGTTATGCTGTCCCCTGGAGCCGGACGCTTATGAGAGAGTGCTGCGCTTTATTACCCTGGCCGGGGAGATGATTCCCGAAATAACGGTTACCGCCCTGGAAGGCTCCGGCGCGGACATTGAGCGCTGCCGGCAGATAGCCCGGGAAAGGGGAGCCATTTTCCGCCTGCGAAAACTGAATGTGGTAGGTTGAGTCTATACCGGGCTATTTTTCGATAGACATCAGTTTTGAGCTGATACCCGGTTTGTACATTTTATGGCAGGTCATGCAGTTTCTTATCAGGTTGTACAACAGGTGGGCTCCCTTATCGTAATCATCCGTTTTAAAAGCTTCCTGTATCTCGTTGGCGAATTTTTCATGATTTTCACAGTAAGCGTTCCATTCAGCTCTCCGCGATTTAAAATGAACAGGAAGCTTTTTTTTCATCGCTTCGCCCATATGTATGAGGTTGTCGGTCGCCTTGATAATCTTGACCTTGTCAAAATTAATGTAACCGTACATCATATACTCGAGATTGGCCAGGTTTCTATCCATCAGCGTGGTAAGAGCGTCGCCCTTTTTGGGGGTAAGACGGACTTTGACGCTTTTTTTTCTGGGCTCCATCCTTCTCGGTCCCGAACACCCTGTTATTGTGGAGACGAAGATTACCGCGACAATAAAAACAAGTCTTCTTCTTTTCATATTACCTCTGTAATGTAGAGTTTCTTATGGAAGGAAACAACTTGCTCCTTCCTTGCGTCATTTTACTCAACTATAAGGGAGATTGTCAATTATGGGTGTTGCAGTAAATTAATAATAACGCGGTCCAAATAATGTGGTAGTCCCAAGGGGAATCGAACCCCTGTTTCCGCCGTGAGAGGGCGGCGTCCTGACCCCTAGACGATGGGACCCTTAATTTGAAAAAACGATTATAGCAATTTTTCAAGAATACAGCAATTGCCTGATTATTATACTCGGATAATTCCGGCGAGCAGGTATTGCTTGACTAGAGGTTTTTTTTTAAGTATAAATATTTACCTTGTTCAGGCGCCAGTAGCTCAGCAGGATAGAGCAACGGACTTCTAATCCGTAGGCCGCAGGTTCGAATCCTGCCTGGCGCGCCAATTACGGTAAGGTTTTAGCCCGAATAATTCGGGAATCATAGCAAAGCAGATGATATGTTGTTG
>JBHHXV010000301.1:0-2445 GCA_046757225.1 bacterium | reverse complement strand
AGCCCTCCCTCGCCTTTTTGAAAAAACCGAAACCAAAAAAGTAACGCCGGTTCCTCATTTGCATCTTTTTAATGCGCTGGTACAGGAAAGAACCTATTATCGATCATGGAGGGATTATTCCCAGGGAATCGATATTCCGGTTGCCAGGCTGAGCTTTATCTATGAAAGCAACAAAGTCGGTCATTTAGATCAAACGCCCAGGCTTACGAAAATGGAAAACGGCAAGCTGATCTATATAAAGCGGGATGAATCATTTGAACGTTGCACGCTGGCGCGTCTTAAAAAAAGCCATTTCGTTTCGGTTCAAGAATTAAATTCAACCTACAACATTCCCCAGGAAAACCATGGGGATTTTACCATGGGCGATAAAAAAGGCCGGGGTGAGGATGAAGACAGCCTGTTCAACAATTGGATGAAATTCAGCCTGGATAATGTTTCCGAGCTACGCAAACAAGGCTGGCAAATAGAAATAGATCAGAATTTTCCCTTTAACCTGGTTCGTCCGGATGATGAGTGGTATTCCGAGATCGATGATTCCAGCGGTATTGACTGGTTCGAAGTGGAGCTGGGAGTAACGCTTAACGGAAACAGACTGAATCTGCTGCCGATTCTCCTGTCCAGCATGAGAAACAATCCACACATATTTGACGAACTGGAACATATGCCTGAAGACGGCTCTTTCTTATGCCCTATGCCTGATGGCAGCCAACTGGTTTTACCTACCGGCCGGATACGGACCATCCTTTCCTTTTTAAAGGATCTCTATAATTTTGAGAACCTTGGCGAGGACGGCAAACTAAAGCTTTCCCGGCTGGATGCAGCCGACCTGGTGGAATTCGAGGCGGCCATGAAAGCGGTAAATCTCCGCTGGTTCGGTGGTGAGCGGATCAAGAAACTCGGTCAAAAGCTCAAAAACTTTTCCGGTATTAGCTCGGTCAAACCTCCTCAAAACTTTCAGGCGAAACTACGCCCCTACCAGCAAGATGGTTTGAACTGGCTTCAGTTCTTGCAGGAATATCAACTGGCCGGTATCCTGGCTGATGATATGGGACTGGGGAAAACCGTTCAGACGCTGGCTCATGTTTCTGTAGAAAAAGAAAATGACAGGTTGGACAAACCGGTGTTGGTGATTTCCCCCACCAGCGTTCTGCCCAACTGGCGACTGGAAGCCGAACGCTTTACCCCGGACCTCAAAATCCTTACCCTGCACGGAAGCGAACGCAAAGCCCGTTACGACAAGATCAAGGAACATGACATAGTTCTGACCACCTATCCGCTCTTGTTCCGGGATAAGGAGGAACTCCTCAAGGAAACCTATCACACCATTGTTCTGGATGAGGCGCAGTACATCAAGAATCCCAAGTCAAAAATGAACCAGGTGGCCTGTCAGCTCCAGGCTGATCACCGCCTCTGCCTGACCGGAACCCCAATGGAAAACCATCTGGGGGAATTGTGGTCGCTGTTCAATTTTCTGCTGCCGGGCTTGCTGGGGGATGAAAAGCAGTTTCGCCAGTTTTACCGCAAGCCGATCGAAAAAGAACAGGATCATGACCGAAAAATGGCACTGGTGAGAAGGATCAAGCCTTTTATAATCAGAAGGACCAAGGATATGGTGGCCGCCGAACTGCCGCCCAAAACCGAGATTATCCAGAACAGCGAACTGGCGAAAGTGCAACGGGACCTCTATGAAACCATCCGGGTCAGTATGCACGAGAAGGTCCGCCAGGAAATCGCCAACAAGGGCTTAGCCAGAAGTCATATCATTGTTTTGGACGCTCTCCTGAAACTCCGGCAGGTCTGCTGCGATCCCCGGCTTCTGAAATTAGAAGCCGCTAAAAAGGTCAAACACTCGGCAAAACTGGAGCAACTGATGGAAATGCTGCCTGAGATGTTGGAAGAAGGACGCACAATTCTGTTGTTTTCCCAGTTCGTCAGCATGCTGACGCTGATCGAAGAAGAACTGCGAAAGAAAAGAATGGATTACGTAAAACTTACCGGCAATACCAGAGACCGTCAAACTCCGATCACCCAGTTCCAAAACGGGAAAGTTCCGATTTTCCTGATTAGCCTGAAAGCTGGCGGAACCGGACTTAATCTGACTGCCGCCGATACGGTAATCCATTATGATCCCTGGTGGAACCCGGCAGTGGAGAACCAGGCAACCGATCGGGCCCACCGGATCGGCCAGGAGAAACCGGTATTTGTCTATAAACTGATCACCACCGGAACCGTGGAAGAAAAAATTCTCCAATTACAGGAGAAAAAGAAAGCGTTGGCCGAAGGAGTTTTCGACCCGCAAAGCAAAGCAGCAAAGAAATTAACGGTTGAGGATATCAATGCCCTGTTTGAACCGATCTGGTAGTATTAAATTTTCTTTTCTTTGCCGGAATTTGATTTTTTGACTTCTTTGTTGTTATCGTCTGAACTAAAATTCAAAGTGATTGA
>JBHHXV010000300.1:0-2454 GCA_046757225.1 bacterium | reverse complement strand
AAACCACGTCCCCTTATACCTTGACCAAGGGGCAGTTTCTGCTTTATGAGCGGTTTGAGCACGTGCCTTTCAGAACCTTTAAAAAATTTAAGAGATCGGGCTTCTCCGCTACCGCCCAGGAGCCGGAACAACGCACCTCCCAAGTGGAAATGTTCAATTTCAACAACTTCATGCTGGGGTACGGAATCACTAACGCCTTGACCGCTTACGCGATTGTTCCCTATGCGGAAAAAACCGCCAACGGGATGTTCCAGCAGGCAAACGGCTCTCTCACTAAAGAACGGTACACGGTTTCCGGGTTCGGTGACACCGAGTTCATGCTTCAATACGGTTTCAAGCGGGGGGCAAGAGACGGTATCGAGGGCTGGTATGCCTACAACAAAGACGATCAAGGAAGCATCCGCAAACATAATGTAAAAGAAACCAAATTTACCGTTTATGGAAGCATCTCCATGCCTAACGGCAGCATTCACCGGGGAGACCCTTCCGGAGAGCCGGCTGATTCCGGTCTGCAGGCCGGTTGGGGGGCGCCTTCTCTCAACCTGGGAGGAGCGGTAGCTCAACCGTTTCTCGATCACTGGACCATGCTGGCGGAAACCTCATATAGAACCTTCAGCGAAGCCGGCACTATGGGAAAAACCGGTAATGAATTCCGGGTAAACAGTGCCCTTGGATATCAATTATTAGAGAATTCGGGAGGGTTCTTGAGCAGAATCGACGTCTTTCAGGAAATCAACTACCTCCACCTGAGAAGAGACATCAATGAAAACCGGGTTCCCGATAACGCCTCAGGGGGGGATATTGTCTATTTCGCTCCTTCCCTGCGGCTTACTTTCAAAAAAGTCAGCATAGGGATAATCGCCAAGTTCCCCTGGCTGACCGACCTGAACAGCCGGAGCGAGCAGCAGGGAGGAGAGGGTTTGGAAAAATACCGGATTGCGGTTACTGTTTCCCTCCCTCTTTGACAGACTCGTAAAAAGTTGTCATCAACGTACCAGTTAAGGAAAGGGTAAACATGTGGAAAAAACTGTTAATAGCCGCTCTGGCGGTAACCTTTCTGGGTAAGGTTTCATCCGCCCAGGCACATGCCGGACATCCGGAGGACGTAACCATCAGGCCCAGCACTCACCCGCACCTTCAGGCGATTATTACGCCATATCTCGCCATCGCTTCATCTTTAAGGCGTGAAAGTATCGGTAACGGCTATAAACAGGCTGCCGGCAAAATAAAGAAGGAAGCCGCTGAAGCCCTGGCCAGAGAAACTAATGACACCGGCCGGCAAATGCTCAAGGGTATGATAAACGCCTGCGGCATGATGCTGTCCGGGGCTGACCTGTCCTCAGCCCGGAAAGGGTTCGCCGAGCTCAATAAACAGTTCCTGCCCTTTTTCAAGTCCTGGCAGAGTCACCTCAAAGAACACGGACTGATTATGTACTTGTGTTATGACGGTTATGAAGGATGGATGCAAAAGGCCGGCGACCCGAAAACTCCCTATGGGAACCACCCTTCGGACTACGGAAAGTTTCAAATAATGGAATAGCAACTTGAAGACCTCTTTGATATAATCACCTTATCATTAACATGTAAAAGTGGAGGGTAAAGAATTGAGGAAACATTGTCTGACAATCACCGCAATTTTGTTTACTGTCTTGTCTTCAGGAAAACCTGCTTTCGCCATACCTGTCGGGGTAGGGGGGATAGGAGCGCCCCTGCAGACAAAAATCGCCAAAACCCTGCCTAAAAAGAAGTTTCTTTTGTTCTCCCAGAATGAATATTTGAAGTTTCACCGCAATCTTGACCGGGAGAACAGTTATCAGGCCTTTTCCGACACTCATTTCGGTATGGCTATGGGAATCACCGATGACATCATGTTGACCCTCAAAACTTCGGCGGTTTACAGAAGCGGTAAAATTGCCGGAGATAACAAAGACCTCCGGGGTCTCGGCGAAACAAGAGGGCTTCTTCAGTGGAGAATTAAAAAGGCCAGGGAATCGGAAAACGACCCTGTCTCGTTAATGGATGTCTCCTTTCTTCTTGAAATAAAGGCTCCCACCGGAGACAACCGGGAGAAAATGAGAGGCGGAGCGCTTTTCCCGGAAAGAATGCAGCTGGGAAGCGGTTCCGTGGACTACAGTTTTGGATTGGCGGCCACCGAAGATTTAGGGGACCTGGATTTCAGTTTCAGCGGTTTATACACGATAAACGACGAAGATAACAACTACCGCTTCGGCAATGTCCTGGAACTCAGTTCCAGAATTTCCCTGAATCTGGTAGACCAACCCAGGCATACCGTCTCCAATTTTAACCTGATCGGAGAACTGACCGATTTCAGCAAAGAAAAAGATGTCAAGAATAATATGCTTCTTAACGCTACCGGAGGGAATGTCTTATACGCATCCGCCGGAGTTAATGCCGTTCTGGTGGATAGCTTCAGCATAGCGGCTTTGTTCCAGA
>JBHHXV010000299.1:0-2476 GCA_046757225.1 bacterium | reverse complement strand
TACAAGCATTGTCTTTCATTGAAAGACTTCGGCGGTAAAGGAGAACAGCTCGGCATCCGGGCTGTTCCAGGAGTCAGGGGGAAGGCCGGCCTTTTTACAGGTCTGCTCCAGGAAGGTCCGGCGGTCCCAGCCGTATTCAGTGGGAACCTGGGGAAGCAGGACTCCGGAATGCCAGCCCCTTTTTATCAAGAGCCCGTGTTTTCCCACCTCGATCTTTTCCGGGTCTTCCACCTTTTTTAAAGGGGTGAGAGCGGAGATTTCCAGCTCCAGCTCATGCAGCTCCTCCTCTTGAACCGGGGAAAACCGGGGGTCTTCCATCGCCGCTGCTTTGGCCATATCCTTTACCGTAAGATAAAGCGGCAACCGGCCCACGATATGCCCGATACAACCCCTCAACCGTCCCTGTTTTTTTATGGTGACAAAGGCGCCCCGGATTTCTCTCAACTGGTCGGTCAGTTCCTCCTGAGGAAGCCCGGTGATTTTTTCTCCTTTTACCGCCTGAGCGATAGTCTGCCTGGCCAGCTTTAACAGGGATTTCTTTTCCCGGTCAGTCAGGCCTTCTTTCTTTTCCGGAGGGTCGATCACGGTTACAGCCTGACGTTTTCCCACCAGAGCGGCGGCCATATATCCCACCACCTGGCTTTTGTCTCCGGCCGTATCACCGCTGTTGGCATATTTCAAGACCTTCGCTTTTTGAGCGCCCAACTGTTGGGCGGCCAGCATTACGGTAATGACCGGCCCTCCCCCGCAGGCCTCGCATTTCCTGGTGGATAAAGCCTTGCTTAAGCCCATCGGATCATAAGCCGATACATAGCTCTGAACTTTCCTGTCCAGTTTAACCGCTTCCGCGTAAGGATGATAATGGGAAAGATCCGAACTGGCGACCAGGAGAATGTTTTTTTCCTGCCCCAGGGTTTTGACCAGGGCATGACTGACCTTCTGACAGGTGTCCCAGTCCTGGCTTCCCATTACCACCGCCACCAGTTTGAAATCTTTCAGGGTGTGCTGCAAGAAAGGGATCTGCACTTCCAGGGAGTGTTCTTTATGGTGAGCGGCTTCCACATATTCAAGACAGGGAGAGTTCTTGATCAACCGGGCGCTCAACCCGCTGTTTACGGGAACCACTCCCAAAGGGGTCTGGTAACCGCCGCCCTGGTAGACCGAAGCCCCGGCAAAGGGAAGGTAATGGCTGGGAGCTACGATCACCACCGTATCGTAAGAAGTCTTGCCTTCCAGCAACTTATAGGAATAGGCCGCCACCGGGCCGGAATAGATGTACCCGGCGTGAGGGGAGATCAGGGCCAATAAATCCCCTGTCAGGGTTTCAGGAGCGGCTTTACTCAGGTAGGAGTCTACCTGGCTGGTAAGCCTTCGGGCATCACCCGGATAAAAAGCCCCGGCTACCGCCGGTTTTCTTACCTTTTCCATGGGTATCACCTCCTCGGTTGGCGCGGATTTGCCGGTTTGACCGGAGTTTCCGCAACTGAACAAAAGCACCAGCATTAATAAAGCGGGTGCGATATTATCTCTTTTCATGTACCCGCCATCAGCGAAACCAGAATTGCCTGCTGAACGTACATCCGGTTTTCCGCCTGATCGAGAATGATCGAGTTCGGCCCTTCCAGAACTTCCCTGGTGACCTCCTCTCCCCGGTGGGCGGGCAGACAGTGCATGAACAGGACATCCGGCTTGGCCCGCTTTAACAGCTTTTCGTTTACCTGGAACGGCCGGAAATGGTTGATCCGCTCCAGCTGTCCCGCCTCCTGCCCCATGCTCACCCAGACATCCGTGTAAATCACGTCGGCATCGGCTGCCGCCAATGCCGGGTCATCGGTGATTTCAATGACCGCCCCGGTTTCCTTACCGATTTCCCGAGACTGGGCCAGCACTTTCGGGTGGGGGGCGTACGTTTCGGGAACGGCCAGCGCCAGATGAAACCCCATCCTGGCGGCGGCGTACAGCCAGGAGTGAGCCATGTTGTTGCCGTCCCCGATATAGGCGATCTTCTGTCCGGTCAAATTCCCTCTGCGCTCGGAAATGGTGAACAGGTCGGAGATTACCTGACAGGGATGGAGCAGGTCGGTCAGCCCGTTGATAACCGGAACATCGGCGTGACTGGCCACCAGCTCGGCGATCTTATGCTCATGAGTCCGGATCAGGATACCGTCCACATACCGGGACAAGACCCGGGCCGTATCCTCGATTCCCTCTCCCCGGCTCAACTGGATCTCATCCGGGCTTAAAAAGATCGCCGAACCGCCCAGCTTGAACATCCCCACCTGAAAAGAAACCCGGGTGCGGGTGGAGCGTTTCATGAAGATCATGGCCAGAACCTTCCCTTTGAGCGGCTGGTAATCTTCTTCGGCCTGTTTCAATCCTCCAGCCGCTATGAGTAAATTCTCTATTTCCGCAGAGGTCAGGTCTGTAATGCTCAGTAAGTCTTTTTTCCTCGGTCTATTCATAAACTTTAGTGTCT
>JBHHXV010000298.1:0-2489 GCA_046757225.1 bacterium | reverse complement strand
AGCCAGACCCCTTATCGATAAAGGGAGAAAACCAACGTCCGAAAAGAGTTTGTTTGCCGGAAAAAGCTTTAATGGAAACTGATAAACCATTTCTGATTTCAACAAGATAACGATTGCTTGGTTATGATTCCCGAATTATTCGGACTCAGGCGGCTTTCTGAATCTTGCCGGCCCTGATGCAGCTGGTGCACACCCGGACTCTTTTTCTGGTTCCGTCCATGATGACATGAACCCTCTGTAAATTAGGGCGCCATCTTTTTTTGGTTTTATTGTGGGCATGGCTGACGTTGTTCCCGACTTGAACGCCTTTGCCGCAAATCTCGCACCTGAATGCCATTTTATTTCTCTCCATCTGTTTTTAAAGAAAACGCATTATAACATGAAAACAATAGAGATCAATCGTTAATTCGCATATAATACTAAGTTGTGTAAATTTTTGGCGGCGCGATGTGAGAAACAGAAAACTCAGACTATTTTTATATGGGGGAGCGATGCTGCTGGCTCTGCTGGCCGGCGGTCAGGTTTACGCCGGGAAGCCGGTGGATTTCGGGGACCCGGCGTTTCTTTCCGCCAGAAACAAGGCGGCTCAAGTGAGAGCCGGCAACAGTATCCAGGAAGCGATCGACCGGGCGAAGCCGGGCACCACCATCCTGGTTTTTCCGGGGATATATTACGGGGGAATCGTGTTAAAACCGGGAATAACCGTCAAGAGCGAGGCCGGAGCGGAAAAAACCGTTATCGACGGCCAGGGCGTGGACAGGCCGATCGTGGTGATGGCGGATGACTCGGTGTTGGAAGGGTTTACCGTGGCCGGCCGCGGCGACGGCGGCAGAGAGGATAAGATGGGTATTCACGCACTTGAGTGCATAAATGTCTCCGCTCTGGTAAAGAATAATATCGTCAAGGGGAATCAATCCACCGGAATCGTGGCCAAAGGCAGGAAGGCCCATCCCTTGATCATCGGAAATATTGTCCGGAAGAATGAGGGAGCCGGGATCGGCAATGAGGAGGGGTCCTCCGCCACCCTGGCCAATAACGACATTTCGGAAAACTTCTTTTCCGGTATCGGCATTCAAAAAGGGGCTAAACCCTGGGTGACAGGCAACCGGTCGCATTTCAATCTTCGTTCGGGAATGGGGATAAACGGCCAGGGAACCGCCCCCCTGGTGGAGGACAACCGGTTTTTCTCCAACGTGTTTTCCGGAATGGGGGTGCAGATGGAAGCTTCTCCCACCATAAAAAACAATTACCTGCTGCATAACAACCGGGCCGGAATCGGGGTAAGCAAGGGAGGCCGGCCGGTTATCCTGGGCAACCATATTACCGGAAACGTGCTTTCGGGAATCGGCATCATCGATGCCTCCACGGTCTTGATAAAGGGCAATCTGCTGGCTGACAACGGGATCGCCGGCATTACGGTTATGGACGGCTCCCGGGCTGCCATCGTGAAAAACCGGGTGATTCACAACACCACTCAGGGAATCATTTGCACAGCATCGTACGCCACCATAAGAAACAACCGGATTATCGACAATCAGCATCACGGGGTGGGGATTTACCGGGGTTCTCACGTACTCGCCTATAAAAACTTTCTTTCCCATAACGGCGGCGAGGAGCACCGGGGAACCGGTTTCATGGTGGTTTCCTCCTTTGACGTGCTGATTAAAAAGAATGTCATGAAAAATAATTTCGGCCCCGGAGTTCACTGCCGGAGAAGCGCGCCCACCATCAGTAACAACAAATTCTCCAATGACGATATCCTGGCCCGGGATTACGCTTATCCTTTAATAACAGGCAATTTCTTTGACAGTTACGGTAAACTGGGCCGGATTCATAAAGGGGGAGTGAACTGCCGCAACCACGGCTATCCGGTAATCGTCAACAACACCTTTGCCGGGAAATACGGCATCGCCGCCCGCAGGACCTCCAACCCTCTGATCGTGGGCAATATCTTTACCGGGTTCAACCGGAACTCCATTGAGACCGGCCGGAGCGGGATAAAAGTAGCTTATACCTCGGCGCCGGTGATAAAAAGAAATCTGTTTTACAACGGTAACGGCATCATGTTGAAAAGAGGGCTGGTCAAGGAAAACCTTAATCAGTGGGAAATGAACAGAGGGCTTTGGAAAAGATTGGCCAAAAAGAGGCAGGCGATGCCGGTTATAATTGCTGATAATCTTTTCCTGGAGAAATAGGATGATTTCCTTGAAGGTGAAGCGGGCAATGGGGCTGGCCGTTCTTCTGGCTCTGGTCTTCGGGGGGAACGGGATCAGCCGGGCCAGCGAGGAGGAGTTGGCCTATAAACACCTGCTCAGAGCCGGGGATCTGAAAAAAGAAGGGGATTTCGCCGGAGCGGTAAAAGAATACCGGGCCGCCTGGAAACTGGCGGAGATCCCCGAAGCCCTGTTGGAAATGGCCAGGCTCCTCAATTATTATTTCAATAAAAACGCCAAAGCAATCAAATTATACCACATATTTTTAAAGAAGTT
>JBHHXV010000297.1:0-2511 GCA_046757225.1 bacterium | reverse complement strand
ACTCTGCCCAGAAAACCGGTTTCGGCTACAATGACCAAAAACCTGATCGCCGCAACGGTCTTAGGGGTGGTATTGGGAGTGGCTTTGGCGTATTGGACGGAATACCATGATAATTCCATCAAGACCTTAAAAGAAGCCCAGGCTTTCATACAACTGCCGATTCTGGCCACAGTCCCTTCCGTGTCCACTGAAGAAGAGCTGATAAAGAAACGACGGGTCAGTATGCTGCTTACGGTGCTGGGAACATTCTATGCCCTCTTTCTGATAATTTTATTAATCCGCGAGTTATTAATGAGTTACTCCCCGACATTGCTCTATCTGGAAACATATAAAGAGTGGTTGTTTAAACTAAAAGAAATGATATTTTGATTGACTCCATTTCAGGTATTAAAATATGATAGATCGAATCGAACGAATAGGCTTGCCGGATGATTTGCGGCAAAAACTCTTTCACCACTGCCGCCGCAAATTTGAGAATAATTTCCTCCCCGGTGAGACCGGGGAACGGAAGGCTTATGGAATCATTGGCGGATATATCAAGGACAAGGCAATAAAGGTGGGGGAGATTTATCAGTTAAAGAAAAACCTTCGTTTTGACAACCGGTTCGACGAATCGATGACAGGCATGATGGCCGAACATGCCATTCCCTCCAAAACACCTTTTGAGAAAAGGGGTTGGGTCGCTGATCCGGAAGAGCTGCTGAAGATTTATGAAGATAGCGAAAATAAAGGAATGATCATCTGCGGGTCATACCATATGCACATTGTTCCCTGGAAGCATGATTCCAGACGGGAGACCCCTACTGAAATCGACGCCGCCCTGGCCAGGGATTCCAATATGTTTCAGTTCATCATATCTCTGGTTGATCCCCGGCGCCCTGTTGTACGCGCCTTTTACGAAGGTGACTCGGACCGTGAAGTTCCCATTAAAGGATAATAACCGTGAAAAAAGAAGAAAAATCTCCCAACATTCTTAAACTGGTAAAAACCGAGAAACCGGAAGCCAGGAAGAAAAAACCGTCAAACAACGTCTATATAACCGACGAGCGCTTTAAACGAGCCCTGGACCTGATCAATGAAGACATGAACCGGGCCCTGGGTTCAGGACAACAGGCCAATATCAGTTTTCAACTGCTGCTGGGGTATCTGGTTGAAGCCGGAATAGTGGACAGGGAAAAGTTCAATCTCTTTATTGAACGCAATTTGAAGGAGTCACAATCATGAAGAAAGAATCGATAGTTTCGGGTTTTATCGCTTTAACGCTCTCTTTAGGCTTGACCGGATTCAACCCCTCTTTGGTCAAAGCCTGCAAGACCGGGACAGAAAAGGGGTGCGGCCCGGGAAAGGTGGCCAGTTTATCGAGTTGTTCCTTACTGGGAAACAGTCTGCCCTGCCCCTGTTTTCTGCTTAAAAAAAGCGATGAATTGAAGCTCACCGCCAGACAGCAGGGAGATCTGAAAACGATTAAGCTGGCTATCCAGAAAGAAGTTATCAGTAACTACGCTCAGGTAAAGATATTGAAGCTTGAATTGCAAAATGTTCTTGAGCAGAAGACGGTGGATACAAAAAAAGCGGACCGCTTTATCGGGCGGATAGCCGAGTATCTGGCTGATACAGCCAAGGATTGCCTGGTCGCCCGGTTAAAAGCCAGACAACTGTTGACAGAATCTCAAAGCAAGCTGGCCGGGAAACTGGCGGCCGTCTGTCAAACCAACCGGTGCGGTATCAGTAAAGCCAAATGCGCGAATCAGGGTATTCCCGGTTCATCTCCCTTTTTACAAGTAGGTGATTTGACCAAATAATTTATCAGGAGCAGCATGGGAATGAAAATACAAATAGGGGTTATGGGGTCGGCCAGCGGGCATCTGGAAGAGCAAACCAAAGAAATCGCTTTTGAACTGGGGCGTTATATCGCTCTGGCGGGCTGCGCCATCATTACCGGCGGCTGCCCCGGTTTACCTTACGAAGCCACCAGGGGAGCCAAAAGCGAAGGGGGAACCACCATCGGCATCTCACCGGGGCTGAACCAGGACGAACACGTCAACCGGTACGACTCCCCCACGGATGACATAGACGTCCTGATTTACACGGGTAACGGCCTGATGGGGCGCGAGGTGGTAGCCATCAGGTCTTGCGACATCGTTATTATCGTGGGAGGAAGGTCCGGCACCCTGGGTGAGTTCTCAGTTGCTTACGATGAAGGAAAATTGATCGGAGTGCTTACTGAAACCGGCGGGATTACCGAAATCATAGAAGAGCTGGAAGAGAAAGTACGTAAACCCACCGGGTCGGTGGTTGTGTACGACCGCAACCCGAAAAAGCTGATCGCCCGGCTGATAGAGATTCACAGCCGCAGTAAAGAGCGTAAAATAAACATCAGCACCTGATATACATTTTCTGTTAAATAAACTATAATACACCACTCTTTTGTTTAATCGATAATTATCAAGACTGAATCCGAATAATTCGGGAATCATAGCAAAGCAGATGATATGTTGTTGAAAATAGTTA
>JBHHXV010000296.1:0-2532 GCA_046757225.1 bacterium | reverse complement strand
TAGAGAGGGTAATCATGACGAATGGTGACAAAACGGGTTAATTTTCGGCCCAGGGAAAAAGCTGCTTCCGGAGAGAAATGGAAATTCTTTTCCAATTGATAATCAACATAGCTGGAAAGAAAATTCACCGCCACTCCTTTTGTGCTCATATCCATCATGGCTTTCAACATCTTTTCAACATGTTCGGTTTGATTTTCCAGCTTGAAAGAAAGGGCGCCGGAAGAGAGCACATAATCCACTTTTTCAGGTTCAGGAGTCTCCAAAATATTCGCTATTCTGAAATCTGCCTCAGGGTGGCGTTGCTTTGCTTCTTTGATCAGCTTTTCGCTCAAGTCGATTCCCAGATAGTGAATGTTTTCAAAATGCTCTTTTAAATAGGGGTAAAGATCTCCGAAACCGCAACCAAGATCGCAGATACGGCAATCGTTCAAGTCGGCGATTTTCGTCAGCACTTTAAAACGCAACCGCTGGCTTTCAATATTTCCCCAGCCAATGGTTTTTACATTATATCCATATTGTTGATAACGACTTTCATAGAGCTCCATCAGCCGTTTTTTTTCAGAGAGTTTCATCCTTTCCAGCCTAAAAATGCTTTTACGTTGTTTGTCTCGATTTGCTGGAGAGTGGTTGTTGACAAATCCATTCTCTCGAATTCTTTTTTGGTCAGACTGACTGTCCTCTCGTAAGGCCGGTCCGGATAATCGCTTCCCCAGAAAATACGCTGGGCGCGGCTACATTTAATTGTGTAAGCGATATTCTCGGTTACTGTGGAGTTACGGTAGTAAAGTAAGGTATATGAAAGATCCAGATAAAGGTTTTTATAATATTTAGCTACCATTAAGGCATCCAGAATTCGGTGGCCACCGGCGTGTCCGATAGCGATTCTGGTGTCAGGCGCCTGTTCCGCTAACCGGGCGAAGGTTTCAGGAGTATTGCCGCGAGAGAGGTTTTTACCGTCAGGAAAACAATCGATCATTACCGGCATATCCAATTGGCCGGCCTCTTTAACCAAGGTAATTGTAGTATCGCTGTCTATCAGGTAACCGTCCAGTCTGGGGTGGAGTTTTAGTCCGGTTGCTCTCTGCATATGCAAATTATGAAGCTCTTTCAATGAGTTTTTGCATCCGGGTTTCACTGAAACGAATACCTGAAAAAAACGCTCATATTTTTGAGCTTCTTCCAAGACCGAACGGTTGTCAAAGGCTAGTTCGGGGATATTCAGCAGGATGATCCCGGTTGTTCCAGCCTTAATCGCAGCTTTATAGAGCATTTCGAAAGCCTGTTGGCAATTCCCGCTGGTTTTATCAAGATGGCAGTGCCCGTCGATCATCTTGTTTCGCTTTATTCGAGAGGTTCGGTTTCAAACTTTACCAGGTTGCTGACATGGTTCGCTCGTTTTATGGCTTGCTTGCGGTCCTTAGCGCAAGCGATCATCCAGCCGGTTCGGCTTCCGTCAGTCTTCAGCTCAGGTACGATATCTCCTGGTTCCACAAACAAGCCGGCTTCCACACCCTCCAGTTTTTGAGCTTCTTCCAGTCCGTTTACTCGAACCAGTCTTCCCGGGTTAGCTGCGAAAAATCTGAGCACCACTCCTCTTCTGGCGGCTGCTACTTTTTCCACCGGATCACCAGCACAAATTCTGGTCCAGTTCCCAACGATATCATATCCTGATACCGCTTCAATCACCCTGGTAAAAACATAAAATCCTCCGCCCCGGCAGCCGATTTCCACAATTTTCGGGCCGCTTTTAGTGAGAATCACTTCCGAATGGGTGGGAGTGTTGTCGATTTCCGCTGCGTTATAGGCGGCTGTTATCAGTTCCCTGGCTGTCTGTTCCTGCTCTTGGGGAATTGCCGGAGGATAAGCAAGCTGGGTGGCTACCCGGTAGGAACCTTCCGGCTTGTATTTGTCGGAGATTGCCAAAATATGATGTTCCCCGTTGATCGATAATCCTTCCAGGGTGAGTTCTGTGCCCTCAATGAATTCCTCTACAATCAAGCTTCCTTTGGTTGAGTTTTCGATGGCCGATTGATAGGCGGTTGCCAATTGTCCGGCATGCTCTACCAGCGATACCCCCCGGGAACCGGCGTTATCCACCGGTTTAAGAACTGCTGGAAAACCCAAACGGCTGATGGTTTTTTCCAGTTCCTGGAAGTTTTTAACAATTTCAAAGTCAGGTTGGGCAAGTCCAGCTTTCCGAAATCTTTGTCTTTGCAGAGATTTATCCAGGCTGACTTCCATGGGAATGCGTCCCAGTCCGGACATTCCCAGCTCTTCATTCAAAGCCAGCACTGTGGGAAGCGACACATCCGAGGCATAGGAGGTTACCCCATCGATTTGTCTTTCTCTTGCCCAGGCAAGATTGTTTTTAACGTCTTTAACGTCGATAACCCGGCTTTCGTCCGCTTCCTTCAAGCCTGGAGCGTTTGCCGATCCGTCGGAGGCCAGTACACGATAGCCCAGACTTCGAGCCTTTTTTATCCCATCGACTTGAGCAACTCCGGCACCGATAACCAGGATTGTTTTATTCAT
>JBHHXV010000295.1:0-2538 GCA_046757225.1 bacterium | reverse complement strand
GCCTTCAGGAGGTACCCGTCTTTGCGGGCTGAGAGGTTTTTGGTAAAATCAAAGAACTTGGTAGACTGGGCTACTCTTTTATCGAACAGATAAACCGGTAACCGGGAAAATACCGGCCCGCTCCAGGTATCGGGGGTGTAAAACCGGGGCTGAAGCTTGGGAAAGGTTCTGGTAAGCTGGGAAACGAGAAACCCGGTCTTGTCGAACAGGGACTGGGACGGTTTCACCACGCTTAAAGTCATCTCAACACCATTCTTGTCCTGGCAGCTGCCGGAGGATACCACCGGGGTATCGTCCCAGACCCACTCCATCTCCTCCAGGTTATGGCAGGGTCTGGTGGGGGGGGTATGAAACCGGCAGAGCCGCCGGGGGAGTTTCTGCTTTTCCGGAAACCGTTTTCCGTTAAGGAAGACAGTGGGAGAAGAAGAGACCCCTTTTCTCTCGGCTTTTTTCCGGTTTTCTTTCAGGAGCTTCATGCCCTCGCCGCTTTTAACGGCCCGCTCGATTTCCGCGGGATTCAAACCGGCTTTCTCCGCACAGACCTTATAATCGGGGTTGCGGGCGCGGCATTTCAAATAAGTCCATAATTTATCAGGATGATAGTGGTTGATTAACAGTTGACGCTGGTCTTCAAGCAGCTCTTTTTTACCATGGAGGCTTTTAAGAGAGCCGTCTTTTTTTTCCGTGACGATAAAATTCAGGTTGGTCTTGACTCGGCTCCCCAGGGCCGGGTCTTCCAGCAGGGGGGCCAGGTTGGCTTCCAGTATTTGAGCGAACGGGCATAAGCCCATTATATAAAGATCCAGGACTATCGGTTCTGTCGGGCTGGCGGCCCGGGAGGAAGAGGGGAAGAGGGTGAATAAAACAACTAAAAGGGAGAGAAATTTAGGCATTAACGGTATTCGGTATGGATCACCTTGATATCCAAGTGACTAAATTCCTTGGGAATGTCCAAAGAATCTTGATAGAAACAGTGATTATCCATAAAATTGGAATCATTCATCATAAACTGGAGATCGCCCACCAGATCAGGGGTGATAACTAAATGAAGGTGCTTTCCCACCATAAAAACCTTGTCTTTGATCTTTCCGATCAGAGCGCCGGTCGGGGCATGGGGTAAAGGCATGAACCGGTCAGCCGGCCAGCCGCTTTTACCCTTCTGGCATTTGAGGCATTTGCCGTCGGGGCTGCTATGCACATGGATATTTCTCCCCAGGGGGTTCCGGCGGCAGTTAAAGCTCCATTGACCAGTGACATCAATATCGATCACCTCACCGACAAAGGTTTTTATGCCGCTTTTCTGCCAATGATCGACATCCGCTTTCACTGCCATCTTTTCCAAGGTTTGTGCCCAGGAAGCTTCGATTCCCATAAAAACCAAGGTTAACAGCAGACCAAGAACAACATTCGGCTTTTCCATGAGTCATCTCCCACAACTGCCACAGTTTCTGGTAGCGCAAGACCCGCAATTACCGGATGAGCCGGAAAAATGAGAGCCTGATTTAAAAGCGAAAGCGGAAATTAATTTCTTTAACTTCTGTCCCTGACAATCGGGACAGGATATTACCTGGTTCGATCTAATTACTAGCTTTTCAAATTCCAGACCACAATCTATACATTTATATTCAAAAATCGGCATTATCTCATAATCTTTTTCTCTATAATAATACAAGTTTTCTTAATTGTAAATCAGCTATTATTCGATTTTATTTGAGAAGATTGAAAAATATGATTATAATATTATCCAAATAAACAAAGCTTGTTCTACCGATAAGGGCGGAAGGTTTCTGAACAATTCCGCACCCTGCCGCCCTCCGGGCGGAAACGGGGGCTCCTCTTTCTCCCGGTATGCCGGAACAACTTATGGAATTTTCTCTACTATTTGAAAATGTTCTTTTAATAAATACCTGACAAGTGGCTGCCTATGAGCATTAATCATGAGTTGGAAGAGGATGATGTATTCATAGAGGATGAATACAGAGGAAAGACAGAACCGAAATCCTTTATCAAGCTTTTCCGGCCTTCTTCCCCCCGGAAAGCGGCAGACCGGAACAGCGATGTTGTTATTCCCGCAGAACCGAACTCGGAAAACAGAGGCCGCCGTCATCTGCCCGAAGCAAAAGACGCAGACGACCATCAACGGAAATTGGAGCGGCTCTACGCAAAACTGGGAATGTTTCTGTACAAAGAAATAGAGGGGGGGGCCTCCGGGCTTCAGGTTGACGGCTTGATAAACAAACTGGTCAGCCAAATATCCGTTTTGAAGAAAACAGCGGAGCGCTTTGAGGCGGAATTGCTCAACCAGCGGTTTGAAAGAATGGAAAGCCGGCTGGAACAGTTGAGCGATCATCTTTTAAACAAGCCGGCCCGGGAGCAGACAGACACCTCTCCTGAGCCGCCCGACTGGGAACACAGGTTCGCCAAGATAGAAACGATGTTGCAGAACGTTCTCCGTCAGTCCCCTCAGGAACCAAAAATAAAGAAAAAAGAAGTCACCCCCCCTCAGGAAAAGGAGCTTGTGACCTCGTCAAAAAGTAC
>JBHHXV010000294.1:0-2564 GCA_046757225.1 bacterium | reverse complement strand
CATCATGAGGGAAGTGACGGATGGCCCGTCATGAAAAATTTATGTTTTGGAGGCATTTTCGTTCCAACCGCCTGGCGGTGGCGGGCGGGCTGCTGGTCTGCTTCTTGTTTGTCCTGGCCTTTTTCGCTCCCTGGCTGGCTCCTTATAATCCCCAGCAGATTAATGTCCGCCATATCCTGCTTTCCCCTTCCGCCAAACATTGGTTCGGCACGGACGATCTGGGACGGGACCTCTTGAGCAGGATGATCTGGGGGGCGCGGATCTCGCTCAAGGTCGGTTTTGTGGCGGTGGGGATTTCCTGCGGTATCGGTCTGCTGTTGGGAGCCTTCGCCGCTTATTACGGGAGTTGGACTGACCGGATTATCATGCGGTTCGTGGATATCATGCTCTGTTTTCCCTCTTTTTTCCTGATTCTGGCGGTGGTGGCCTTCCTGGAACCGAGTATCGGTAACATCATGATCGTAATCGGCCTGACCAGCTGGATGGGGATCGCCCGGCTGGTGCGGGCGGAAATTCTTTCTTTAAAGGAGCGGGAATTTATCCTGGCTTCCCGGGCTCAGGGAGCCGGCGATCTCCGGTTGATTTTCCGCCACCTGCTTCCCAACGCCTTTTCCCCGGTACTGGTGGCCGCCACCCTGGGGGTGGCCGGGGCTATTCTCACCGAATCCGGTCTGAGCTTTCTGGGACTCGGGGTTCAGCCTCCCACACCCAGTTGGGGTAACATCCTGATGGCCGGCAAGGATAATATCGAGGTGGCCTGGTGGCTTTCCTTTTTCCCGGGGCTGGCCATTCTGGTCACGGTCTTGGGGTATAATCTGTTGGGAGAGGGAATCCGGGACGCGGTCGATCCCCGGTTTAATTCCGGTAAAACAAAATAACCTATAATGGGAAAAATGAGATGAAAAGGATAATCAGCTTACTTGTTTTAACCGCGTTCTGGCCGGTGGCTCCTGTCCGGGCCTCAGAGCGCTTGATTAACCAGGTCTTGGGTCTCCGGCCGGAGACCCAAGACCTGGAAATAACAGTTGAGTTAGACCGGAAAGGCTTGGTTTATCACGAGGGGGATCCTGTTTCCGTTTCTTTTGAGGTCGATAAAGACTGTTATCTGACGTTGCTGGATGTCGCTCCTGACGGATCGGTGACGGTTTTGTTTCCCAATCTGCTCTCTGCCGATAATTTTGTCCGCTCCGGCCGTAAGTACCGCCTGCTGGAGCATCGCTCATACAGTACCAGGGTATCCGGCGGCCCGGGAAAAGAGATTCTTAAAGCGGTCGCTGTTTTGTCTTCCCTGGAGCTGGTTGACCTGCGTGATCTTACCACTGTTTTTAAAACCTTTGAAAAGGAGGATGCCGAAGCCTTGAGAAAAGAGTTTGGTGATTTGTCCGCCAGACTGGAGAAGAAGAAATGGGCGGAAAAAACGGTTCGGTTCGATATTCTTCCGGCCCAGGCGCAGGTGAGCCATCCGGCTGTATTACCGGCGGAATCGATCGGTTCCGGACACGGGCCGGTAAGCGTGGAAGAAACCGGCCCGGAAGAGTTCAAGGTATGGTAATGATCATAGACGCGCATATACATCTAATCTCCCGGCAGGTCAGGCGGTTGGGCCGGGAAAGGCGGGAGGGTTTGAATCCCCGGCTGGCCGCCATCTATAATGATCACTGGAACAAGCATCTGTCCAGGAGCGGAGACCCGATGCGGGAGGAGGAAATCCCCGAGCTGAAGGTAGTGGCCGGGCTTTGGGAAAAAGAACTCGAAGATTCAGGGGTGGCCGCCGGGGTTTTCCTTTACCCCAGCGATTTTAACGGCGATGATATGAAAGAATTTGTTTCTTACTCCCCCAGGTTTATCGGTCTGAGCAGCCATAACCCTACTTTGCCGGAAGCGGAAAAGCTGTTTGCCCGGGAGATCGATGTTTTGAAAGGGTTCAAGCTTTACCCTGAACTGCACCGCTACCATGCGGATGACGAGCGCTGCTTTCCTGTATACAAGCTGGCGGAGGAAAAGGGGATACCTGTTTACTTTCATTTCGGGATCTGCATCAATGTCTTTCACGACATCAAATACGGCAACCCTTTGTCCCTGTCCGGCGTCTGCCGGAATTTCCCGGATTTGAAGATTGTGGTCTGCCACTTCGGCTGCAACTACTTCGAGAACGTTCTTCTGCTGGGACGTCTCTATCCCGGCATCCACGTGGACACCTCCAGCTCCAACAACTGGACCGAGATCCTTCCCTACCGGCTAACCCTGGAAGAGGTTTTCCAAAAAAGTATCGACATTTTAGGCCCGCACAGAATAATCTTTGGAACCGATTCCAGCTTCTTCCCCCGGGGGTTCAGGAAAAATATCCTGGATATTCAACGGGAGATAATGGAAAAACTGGGATTATCCGAAAGCGATAAAGAACTTATTTTAAGCGGAAACATCATCAGACTCCTTAACCTGGACTATTCATAAAGTTGAGCCACTTTTGCCAGGCCTATATCGGAAAAGGCTTCATGCCAACGTCCATACAAAATTTGTTAGCCCAAAAAAGTTGAAGGGATACTGACAAAAAGTAACTATTT
>JBHHXV010000293.1:0-2618 GCA_046757225.1 bacterium | reverse complement strand
CCGAAGTGGTGGAGTCGGTAGACACGCTGGCTTGAGGGGGCAGTGAGCGAAAGCTCGTGCGGGTTCAAATCCCGCCTTCGGCACCAGCGTTTCACCAACCGACCAAATGAGTAACCTGGCCATAGTTTCAGAATCGCCTTGGAAAAGGAAGTACTACTCAGAACGATTTGAGATTATAGAGATCAATAACGCGGGTTTCTGTTTCGGGGTGAAGCGGGCCACCAAGCTGGCCTTTGAAGCCACCGCTCAAAAATCAGGCCGGGTATTTACCATCGGTCCCCTGATCCATAATCCCCAGGTGGTAAAAAGATTAAATGAAAAGGGTCTGGCGGTAATAGAAAATCTGGACTCGATTTCCCGGGGAACGCTGCTGGTTCGCTCTCACGGTCTTCACCCTAAAATAATCGACCAGGCGGTCACCAAGGGGCTGGAAGTGATCGACGCCACCTGCCCCTTCGTGAAAAAAGCTCAGAGCTTTGCCCGGAGTCTCAAGGAAAAAGGTTACCAATTAGTGATTTTAGGAGAAAAAAACCACCCGGAAGTTCAGGGAATCATGGGGTATTCCGGGAAAGACACCATGGTGGTGGGGGATTATTCGGAACTTTCTCTCTATAAAATTAAAAAGAAAGTGGGCATAGTCGCTCAAACCACCCAGACCTATCAGAACCTGAGCTCACTGGTATCCCGGTTAGTGCCTGAAGTGAGAGAATTAAAGGTTTACAACACGATTTGCGACGCCACCCTGATCAGGCAGAAAGAGAGCCGCCTGCTGGCCGAGGAAGTGGAACTCATGTTGGTGGTGGGGGGGAAAAACAGCGGGAACACCAACAGATTATACAAAATTTGCAAACAGGTGGAGCCAAAAACATATCTGATCGAACCCGCGGATGAGATTAATCCCTGCTGGTTCAGCGGCATCAGCCGGATCGGGGTTACCTCGGGAGCGTCTACGCCTGACTGGATTATCGACGGAGTGATCAAACGCCTGAAAAGCATAAATTAACATTACAGGAGACTTTCTTAATAATGAACAGCTTAACCTTAACCAACAGCGCCGACAATTACGATGATTTCAATGAAGATAGTTTTGATATCGAAACCCTGAGCAGCCTCTACGATAAAAGTTTATTAAACTTCAAGGAAGGCGTGGTGGTAAAGGGAAAGGTTCTGAAAATAGATAACAACGAGGTTTTGATTGATGTCGGCTACAAATCGGAAGGAACGGTTTCTCTCGGCGAATTCATGGAAGAAAGCAATGACGAAGAGAATGTTCCCGAGGTGGGTGATGAGGTTGAAGTTGTTATAGAAATGACCGAAGACAGTGAAGGTTCCATTGTCTTATCCAGGGAAAAAGCCCGCAAATTCAAGGTATGGGAAGATATTAACGAGCAGTATGAAGCCGATAAGCCGATAAAAGGAAAAGTGATTAAAAAAATCAAGGGAGGGCTCACGGTTGATATCGGGATACTGGGGTTTCTGCCCGGTTCTCAAATCGATTTACGGCCGGTTCATGATCTGGATTCTTATATTGGCCGGATTCTGGAGCTGAAAGTAATCAAGCTCAATATCAAGCGGGGTAACATAGTTCTTTCCCGGCGGGCCCTGCTGGAAGAAGAACGCAGTCAGGCCAGAGAGGAAACCCTCAAAAATATTGAGGAAGGCAAGATTGTCAACGGAATCGTCAAGAATATAACCGATTACGGCGTATTTGTCGATTTAGGGGGAATGGACGGTCTCCTGCATGTCACCGATATATCCTGGGGCCGGGTCCGTCACCCTTCCGAGATGTTTCGGATCGGTGACCAGATCGATGTGATCGTTTTGAAATTTGACCGGGAAACCGAGCGTATCTCGCTGGGAGTAAAGCAGATAACCGCCGATCCCTGGGAAGCGGCGGAAACCAGGTATCCGGTAAGCTCCAAGGTACAGGGGAAGGTGGTCAGCCTGGCCGATTACGGGGCCTTTATCGAATTGGAAGAAGGGATAGAGGGGTTGATTCATGTTTCCGAAATGTCCTGGACCAAAAAAGTGAGAAACCCGTCCAAGCTCCTGGCCATCGGCGACGTGGTAGAGGTGATGGTTCTGGAAATCAACCGGGAAAAAAAGAGAATCTCTCTCGGCCTCAAGCAGCTGGAGCCCAATCCCTGGGATATTATCCAGCAGAAATACTCTGTGGGCGACAAAATCTGCGGCAAGGTCCGCAACCTGACCGATTTCGGGGCTTTTATCGAACTGGACGAGGGGATTGACGGCCTGGTTCATATTTCCGACCTCTCCTGGACTAAAAGGGTGAATCATCCTTCGGAGGTCTTGAAAAAGGGGGATCAGATAGAAGCGGTCATTTTGAATATCGATCCTGACCACGAAAAAATATCCTTGGGAATCAAACAATTAGCCAATGATCCCTGGTGCAAGATAGCCAAAAAATACCCGATCGGGTCCACGGTTAACAGTCAGGTAGTCAGAACCACCGAGTATGGGGCCTTTCTGGAGCTTGAGGAAGGGGTTGAGGGCCTCGTGCATGTTTCAGAGCTGAGTCACCAGAAAGTAACCAATGCCCAGAATGTGGTCTCAGTGGGCGAAACCCTGGAAGCCAAAGTGATTCGTATTGATGAAGA
>JBHHXV010000292.1:0-2621 GCA_046757225.1 bacterium | reverse complement strand
GGTAAGTTACTGGGCATTTGTTTTCACTGGAGCTTTCTTCCGGCCATATTCCAAAGCCACTCCCACAAACCCGGCAAAAACCGGATGTGGGAACAGGGGGCGGGACTGGAATTCGGGATGGAACTGGCAGGCCAGGAACCAGGGGTGATCCGGGATTTCGATGATCTCCACCAGGTGACGGTCAGGCGAATAACCGCTGACAGCCAAGCCGGCCTCTACCAACCGGTCCCGATACTGGTTGTTGAACTCATACCGGTGCCGGTGCCGCTCCTTTATTTGAGTTTTCCGGTAGATTTTATAGGCCAGAGATTGCTTGTCCAGTTTGCAGGGGTACTGCCCCAGCCGCATGGTGCCCCCCAGTTTGTTGATATCGTGCTGGTCCGGCAGCAGGTCGATAATCGGATTTCCGGCGGTCGGGTCCACTTCAGAACTGTTGGCGTCTTCGATCTTACAGACGTTTCTGGCAAACTCAATAGCCGCGCAGTGCATTCCCAGGCAGATACCCAGAAAAGGGATCTTGTTTTCCCGGGCGTATTGCACGGCCCTGATCTTTCCTTCAATCCCGCGGTGGCCGAAACCGCCCGGAATTAAAAGACCGTCCGCTTTCCGGATAGAAGCGGGAAGTTCGCTTTCCTTGTCCAGGTCATCCGCTTCCACCAACTGAAAATTAATCCGGGCGTCATTGGCGATACCTCCATGGATCATCGCTTCGGTCAGGCTCTTATAAGAATCCTGCAGATTGACGTATTTACCGACCAGGGCTATATTGACCTCTTTTTTTAGGGAGTGAACCTTGTCCGATAGCTTTTTCCAGGGAGACATATCTGCGGGCTGCGCCTTTAAACCGAGCTTCCGGACAATCAGTTCATCCAGTTTCTCTTTCTGTAAGACCAGGGGAACATTGTAGATACAGTCGACGTCTTTGGCAGTAATGACAGACTCCTCTCTGACATTACAGAACAGCGCGATCTTTGACTTCAGTTCAGGGGAAAGATAGCGGTCGGTGCGGCAAAGAAGGATCTGGGGCTGGATTCCGATCTCCATCAGCTCTTTGACGCTGTGCTGCGTCGGTTTGGTTTTCAGTTCCCCGGCGGCGGCGATATAAGGCACCAGGGTAAGATGAATGTAGAGCACGTTTTCCTGGCCCACGTCATACCTGAACTGGCGGATCGCTTCCAGGAACGGCAGACTCTCGATATCTCCCACCGTCCCCCCGATTTCCACGATCACCACGTTGGTTCCCCTGGAAACCCTTACAATCGCTCCCTTGATCTCATTGGTAATATGAGGAACCACTTGAACGGTTTTGCCCAGATACTCCCCCTTGCGCTCTTTGGTTATGACCGAATGATAAATCCGGCCGGCGGTCAGATTGTTGAGCTGGCTCAGGGTAACCGAACAGAACCGTTCATAATGGCCGAGATCCAGGTCGGTCTCCGCCCCGTCCGCGGTAACATAAACCTCTCCATGCTGGTAAGGGTTCATGGTTCCGGGGTCTATATTGATGTAGGGGTCGAGTTTCAGAAGGGTGACCTTTACCCCCCTTGCTTCCAGCAGGCAGGCGAGAGATGCGGAAGCCAACCCCTTTCCCAGGGAAGAAACCACCCCTCCGGTCACAAAGATGTACTTTGTTGACGACATGTATGCTTTTTTACAGGTTCTCGATCGTTCTGGTCATCTCCAAAGCGTCTATTTCCTGGGAAAGCTCTTTATACAAAGCTTCCCGCTGTTTTTCCGGCAGGGTTTCCAATTCCCAGCGGAAATTGGACAACAAACGGGAGATAATTAGGTTGGAATCGTATTGCAATCTGCTCAGCAGGCCATAGCGCTGTCTGATCTCTTTCCGGAACATTTCTAATGCGCGCTCCTCCTGAGCGGCCTTATCGATAACTGAACCTGTTTTCAGATAATCAAAAGGGAGTTCAGACATTATCTTTTCCTACAGTTGCCGCCGGTCTTCCATATCAAACAGTTTACGCTCGGTCTTTTTATTGATTCCCAGCGCTTCCCGTTTGGCTTCGATATGGGCTATTATGCTCTGGGCTATTTCATGGGGGTCTTTGATAAAAGCCCATTTACCGCCCACTCTTTCCGAAATGCCGTCGAACAGCAGCTTGGCGAATTCGGTCTCCTGCACCACCGGGAAGGTTATCCCAAAAACGACATAAGCGCCGGAAGCAACGAAATATTGACCGATGGCGATCGCTTTCTCGCTCATCCATTCAGGGGCCACCCCGGCCACCGGCAGGTCCGAGATCTTGTCTCCCAGGCCGCCGGTTTTGACCATTTCCGAACAGGCGATCAGAATCCGGCTGTTATCCACGCAGGAACCGCAGTTCAACACCGGCGGCATCCCCACTGTTTCGCATACTTCCGCCAATCCCGGGCCGCACATCTCCCTGGCGCTTTCGGGGATCATCAGGCCCTCTTTGGCCAGGGCGATGGAAGCGCAGCCGGTCATGACCACCAGGATGTCGTTCTTGACCAGTTCCTTTACCAGAGGGACATGAACGGAATCCATTTTTACCCGCGGGTTGGTGCAGCCCACTACGCCCACTACGCCCCTGATCCGGCCGTTGATAATATTATCATTCAAAGGACGGTAGGAAGCCCGGAATAGT
>JBHHXV010000291.1:0-2633 GCA_046757225.1 bacterium | reverse complement strand
TTACGTGCGGGTTGGGTGTTCATTCCCGATGCCGGTCTGAAGCTCAAGACCGGTCAGGTGGTGGAAGTGGAAAAACTTTCACCGCAAACGCAGGTGTTTATTGAGAAAGGGTATGTCGCCCGGGTTGATTCGCCTGTAAAAGCGAAAAAGGAGGCTTCAAAGCAAAAGTCCAGGACTTCCAACAACAAGCCCCAGAAGCCGGATTATACAGCGGCGGTAGCTGACTACCAGGGGTTGTCACCGGATAAAGCGGTAGCGTTCATCAAAAAGTGCACGGACCCTGATCTGCTTCGGGCCGTTCTTCCGAAGGAAAACAGGAATAATGTGTTGGATGATCTTAATGCACGCATCAAGGAACTGGGCAGTTTCTAGCTGTTAACGTTACATCACGTTATGCGGGTGAAATGTGAAACTTTCTGATTTACAGGATGAGCTACAACTTGATATCGGCGATTTGCCAGGTGAGTTGCTGGCAGACAGCGCGACCGATACGGGTGACGAGTACCTGGAGCGGGCTTTAAGGAAAACGGCAGCCTACTTGAATCGGGATCTGGGGACCTCCTTCGTCATTTCCGGCGATGAGGTCACCCCGGATCCCAGTGAAGAGGAAAAAGAGGTCTACCTGCTCCGGGCGCATGCGTTTGTCTGCTTGATGATGCGCACGGTTGCGGCGCAGAATTTCTCTTTTTCCTCCGGGGACAAGAAGGTCGATAAAACCAAACAGCCCCAGTACTGGGAGGATCAGGAAAAATCTTTGCTGGAAAGGTACAAATCCTGGGTGAAGAAGCTGAATCCCTCAGGTGCGCTGTTCCTGGATGATGACGTCATCGTGATCAGTAGTTTTCCGGGACAGCGGTATGAGATTGGAACCATTGATGAAAACGGGAATGAGATCGTGGAGTAGTGCTTATGTTGCGGAGAGGTGAAGCAATAGAAGCAGCAGAGTCGGTAAAAGCGCTGATCGAAAGCAGCGGCACCCTGGGAACCAGGTACACCCCGGATCCGGCAGCGGAAAACCTGTTCGGCAATGATGACATCGACTACATCGTCGGCGATGATTTTCCGCTGGAACGGCAGTTGCTACCGGCTGACACCTTGACGAAACTGAGTGCGGACGCGGTAATCAATGTTTTGCCCGATCAGGAGTTGAACCCGGAGGACCGGGTGGATATTGACGGGCAGTTGTACAAGGTACTGAGCGTGGAGGAGCAAAACTGCTTCGGGACTGTGACACACAAAACCGTGAGGCTCGTCAAACATCATGGCAACGGTTGAGAAATGGGGGGATTGGAAGAAGCTGGATAAGCTGCTGAGCGGTGACGCGCTGCTGGCGCACAAAATTCAGTTGGCCGTGCATAAAGCCACTATTAAGAACGCCCTTTTATTGGTCAGTGAGATAAAAAAAGGAATCAAGAGCCAGGCCCCGGGCGGCAAGGCTTTTGCCAAGCTGGCAGAATCAACTATTAAGAAGAAAGGGTCTTCCAAAGCTTTGATTGACACCAGCTTCCTGGTGAATTCGATAACGCAGAAAATCATGGCGGACAAGGCTTTTGTGGGCTTGCTTCGGGGAACCAGGAACAAAACCGGAGAGGAAATTGTCAATATCGGCGCGATTATGGAATATGGGGCAACAATAAAGCACCCCAGTGGCACCGTAATTATTATTCCGGCCCGGCCCTTTATCCATCCGGTGATGAAGAAAGACCGTGCTGAAATTGAAGAGAACTACAGAAAGGCGATAAGAAGTGTATTCGGTTAGAGAAGTTATCGAAACTTTTATCCGCAAATTGCAAGCGGATATTACCGCTCAAACGGTTTTGATCAGCCGGAACGATTTTTTTGAGGCCACCAAACTTCCCAGCCTGATTATCCAGGGACCGGAGATAACCGAGAACCGTAGCAGGAGAACAAAAGCGAAATTGGTGACAACGGATAAAGGGGCTTTAACGTATGACGAGAGAAATTACCCCCGCTTTTACCATTTCGACTTCGATTTCATCCTCACCGCAGAAAAGGAAACGGAGCTGCTGGACCTGCAGGAGAAAGTGATGAAATTCTTTTTGAAGAACCCGGAACTCTCGGTGAATGCCGATGACAGTATTCATATGGTGGAGTTAATCCCAATCGGCGGCCTAGCCCGTCCCAACCTCACCAACTTACGGCAGGCCTCCGGGAAATACCGGCTTGAAGATGTGGAAATTTACGATGACAGTTTGGTTCAGGGGAAATTGATCGATACCAGGATTTTCGAATATCTGGATTTACCCGGCGAGAACCCAGTTGATACAAGAACCCATACTAATCCAGGAGCATAAACAATGATTGAAATCAAAAACCTGCTTTTCCAGCCGCTGGTGCTGAACCTGGCAGACAGCAATAAATCGCTTCACCTGGCCTCCCGGGGAAAAACCACCATTAACGATAAAGACTTATCCCGGGAGATCAGAAATCTTGAGGCCAAAGGGTTCATCAAAATCGAGAAACAAAAGCCAAAACCGAAAGAAAAACGGGGGACCGATAAATGAGCAACTACCTATCACCCGGGGTCTATACCAAAGAAACCGACTTCAGCTTTTACGTAAAGCAAATCTCTACCTCCATATGCGCCATGATCGGAATAACGGAAAAAGGTC
>JBHHXV010000290.1:0-2634 GCA_046757225.1 bacterium | reverse complement strand
TGGCCGTAAGGCCACCGCCCACAATCCATCTCTGCCGTTTTCCGCCAGAACTTTCCGCTCGGCCATCGCCTTGCTTCTGGAGTAATTACAGAGGTGTTTTTCAGCATAGGGCTGGGTTTCGTCGATATCAACCTGGTCGCTGCCGTCATAGGTGACGCTGGGAGAACTGGTATAGACCAGCCTGCTTATGCCGTTTTTCCGGCAGGCCAGAAGAACGTTTTCCGTACCTGCCACATTGGTCTGGTAATAATCTTTCCATCCGCCCCAGATTCCCACCTTGGAAGCCACGTGAAAAATTATGTCCATCCCTTGAGCGGCTCTCTCCACCGCTTCCCGGTCCCTGACATCGGCGGTAACCGTTTCCACCCCCAGTTTTTCCAGCTCCGGGTACCTGCTTCGTCCCAGCGCCCGGACTTTATCCTCTCGCTCAAGCAGCTTCCGGACGATCGCCCCTCCCAGAAAACCTCCCCCGCCGGTAACCAGGGCTTTCATCGCAGTTCCGCCTCGGCCCAACCGGCCAGAGCTTCCCGGTTGATTTTGACGTTATGACGGACATCAACCGGAAAATCGTAATGAAAGAGCACTGTATTAATCATCCTGGTATGCTCGAATTCCACTCCCCGCTCCAGCAGTTCCCTGATGAATTGCTTCTTCGCTTCCGATGACTGAGGCATCATACCGGCTTCCGGCTCGATAATGATCACCGGCTGTTTGTCCCCGGCCGGCCCTACCCCCACCAGAGCCGAGCGGAAAACAGCGTGGTGCCGGTTGAAGACCGCCTCGCAGGGCACGGTAAACATGGTTCCCTCCCGGGTAATCACCCGGTGGGACTTACGGCCGCAGAACCACAGCCGGCCCTGAGCGTCAAAATAGCCGATATCCCCGATCCGGTGCCAGATTTTCTTGCCCTCTTTAATCTTGGCCAGATCGGTTTTTTCTTTCATCCGGAAATATTCCTTGGTGACCACATCCCCTTTAACCGCAATCTCACCCTTTTCCCCCGGTCTGACTAACAAATCATCCCGCCATTCGGAAATCGGATCGTCCGTGATTTTGATGATTTTAATAACAGCGCCGGGCAGGGGTTTACCCACGCAGGTTCCGGCTCCCGCGTCGGTTTCGCTCCGGGTATCGGTCAGGATTTCCCGGCTGGAGATCGAGGTGATAGGCAGAGATTCGGTGGCTCCGTAAGGGGAATGGATCATCGCCTCTTCGGGAAGCACAGCGGTCAAGACCTCCATGAGGGGAGGGTAAACCGGCGCCCCGGCCATCAAGACCCGTTTCAGAGAAGGGAGTTTTACATTGTGGATGTGGCAGTATTTTCCGACCCGGTTCCAGATGGCCGGCGACCCGAAGCTGTTGGTCACCCCCTGATTGTGGATCGCCTCAACGATTTTCCGGGGATCAACCCGGGCCGGTTTGGTGGGGTCCATGTCCGGTATCACGCAGGTCATCCCCATAGCGGCGCTGAACAGGGCGAACAGGGGAAAGGCGGGCATATCCACATCGCTTTCCCTGATCCCGTAATGTTTCCTGATCTTCTTCACCTGAGCGTCAAACATGCCGTGCTCATAGAGCACCCCTTTGGGAATGCCGGTGCTGCCGCTGGTGAACAGGATAGCGGCCGGGTCGGTCCTGGAGGTATCGGCCGGGGGAAAATCCTCACAATCATTATCAGCGATCTCAGCCAGGGAAGGCCCGTCCCAGAACAGGTTTTTTCCCACGGTCACATTGTATCTCAGGGAAATAAAAAACCTTTGTCTGAACAGCTTGACCAGATGTACCAGGGGAATCGCCACCAGAGCCTCCGGTTCCACCTGCCGGATACATTTCAAGAGTTTTGACGGCCCCATTCCCGGGTCGATCAGGACCGGCACCGCCCCGAGCCGGAAAAGGGCGAAAGCCAGGGCCACGAACTCCAGGGACGGCTTGACCATCAACAAAGTCCGACACCCCCGGCCGACCCCCAGATCGGCCAGGGCTCGGGCATACCGGCTGCTCTGGGCGTTGAGCTGGGAAAAAGTGAGATGGGTGTAAGCCACCCTACCCTGTTTATCCCTCCCCTGAGGGTAGACAACCGCCCGTTTGTCAGGCCGCTTCTCCGCCATTACCGGCAGGTAAGAAGCGATGTTAAAGGTTTCTTTCTTGCTCATTTTATAAAGTGAATTAGGTCGACTTCGGCGACAACTATTAATTAGGACGCAGATTTTCGCAGATATAACGCGGATTAAAAAAAATCTTGTAAATCCTTATCTGCGTCCTCTTTTCAAATTATATACTTTAAATTATTAGGAGTTACGCAGTTGAGGGATTTAGGTGACAAAAACAATCAACTCACAACTCATTCCCAGGCTCTGCCTGGGAATGTATTTGTTCGAGGCTCCGCCTCGTATTACTGGAGGCAGAGCCTCCAAAGTATGGGTTCCCAGGCAGAGCCTGGGAACCAGTGCGAACAATAGGTTACAATTTAACTGCGTAACTACTAATTATATTCTTTTTCGGATAAATTTGGTAATAATATTTGGAGGCTTTGCGGCTTTCTATTGTAGAGATTTCCTGATATCATATTTTATTATCCGTATAACCCGAATAATTCGGGAATCATAGCAAAGCAGATGATATGTTGTTGAAAAT
>JBHHXV010000289.1:0-2694 GCA_046757225.1 bacterium | reverse complement strand
GAAACCTGATAAACCGTTCCCTGGGAATGCTGGGGAAATATTTTTCGGGAATTATTCCTGAGCGTGCATCCGATTCAGAGGACCATTTTCTGGCTGATTTTTTCCATATCAGAGAAAAGCTGGCCGTTTTGATGGAAAATCTGTCTTTCAGAAAGACCCTGGAAACGATCTGGGAACTGGTGGGCAAATGCAACCGGTATATCGATGAACAAGCGCCCTGGGCGCTGTTTAAGCAACAGGACCCCAGACTGGCGGATGTCATGCACGATCTGTTTGCCGGAATTTCGATTATCGCGGTGCTGCTGGCTCCCTTTCTTCCGGGCTCTGCCGCTGAAATATGGAGCCAGCTGGGTCTGGAAGGGAATATCGCCGGGGAAAGATTCGATCGGATGGAATTATTGGTAAAGAGACTGCCCGGTACCAAGACCAACCCTGGAGGCCCGATTTTCCCTAAAATTG
This sequence comes from bacterium, assembly GCA_046757225.1. Taxonomy (GTDB): domain Bacteria; phylum SZUA-182; class SZUA-182; order JBHHXV01; family JBHHXV01; genus JBHHXV01. The sequence goes on along the minus strand of JBHHXV010000289.1, from coordinate 2,235 downwards.
ATGTTTCCCTGGGAAAAATATAATGCTATTATTCTCTTAACTTAGCAGATGGCTTGAAGATGCTTAAAATCATAAAGGGAAAAAGAATAGGGTTTGTCGTTCTGGTCTTGAGCCTGCTGACATTGACTGAAGTAAAGCCGGCCGATTGTCAGCCGCTGGACGGTAACGGACAGATTCTGATAATTGCCAGCCGGGATTTTCCGGTTGATAAAATAAAATTGAAAGAGGTAAGAGATATTTTTAAGGGAAAGGCGATCATTTATTCCGGAGTGCTTTTACGGCCCTGCAATCTGTCCAGCCGATCCCGAATAAGAAAGATATTTGAGAAGGAAGTTGTAAAAGAAACCCCTAATAATCTTAAGAAAACATGGTTGAAGATCGCCTTGACCAGCCAGGGAAAACCCCCTTTAAACGCGACCAATATCAAGGTGATGCTTCTCTTTCTGTCAGAGAATCAGGGGGGCATAGGTTATCTTTCCTCAGGCGAGTTTGCCGCCTTGAAAAAAAAAATGAAGGATAAGGTCAAGATTCTGCTGAGAATCGATTTGCCTGACAGTGAAAGCGAGCAGCTGTATTCAAGGGAATAAGGAATATTTGTTTCCCAGCAGACCGCTGATGGTTTTGACTTTCCAGTAGGTCTTCTTTATTCCCGCCTCTTCGATTCCCCAGGCCGCCCAGTTATGCTTTTTCCAGTACCCCGTATAAACGCCTTTGTAACTCCGTTTAAAGTCGGGGTTTTCCGCCAGGGGCTTTCGGGTCAGCTCATCCGGAGGATAAAGAACGCTCTCTCCGGTGTCCAGGTTTAACAGGGCGCTTACCCGCAACCGTCTTTTCAGTTTTTGTAAATCCAGGTTTTTAAGACGCTTGGCGGTTTTACGGGAAAATGTCTGAGCGGTCAGATCATCGGAATGGTCGTGCCTGAAGCCGTACCATTCATGTTTGTACTGGAATTTCCGTCCGTCAAAGGTGTGCCCGTTATCCACCGAGAAGACCCGTTGATAGTCTTCGGTGATCGGAAAATTGAGGCTGTAGTTGGCGTCTCCGTGTTGGGTCAGGTAGATGAACAGGTTGAGGTCGCTGAAGCTTTTACGATAGGTTCTTGACTTCTTGAACCTTTGCCGGTCAAAGAAATAGGGCTTCTTACCGGTGGTAAAATTATCCAGGTGAATTATCCCTTCAATCCAATAGGATAAAGCCCCGATTATCAGGTGGTCGTTAATTCCGGGAAAGCTTTCGGATTGGTTGACATCGGGGAAACGAGGCAGTTTGCCGCAGGCTTTACCGCATTTCGGGGTATCTATATGGAAAGCCCTTACCACTGTGGGAGACACCAGGAGTTCGCGGGTGGTTTCACCTCCCCAGACGGCTTCGTTCAACCAGTAGGCGGCGGTTTCGCACCGGGGGGCGTTGTTGCCCGCCCGGCTGCCCTTTTCGGAACCGCTTTTGCCGATTATCTTCCATTTGGCCCGGAAACCCCTCATCCCCCGCTTCAGGGTAAGCCGGAACAAAAAGTCATGTAATTTCTCGACCTTCAAAATTTTTAAGTCATTGGCAGTCAAGTCTTCTTTTATCTGGGACAGGTTTAAGGGAAGGGGATTTAACTTTTTATCTGGCCGGGAGCCGCTTTCGCTGGCAAAAGAATAGACAGGAAAGGCAAGCAGCAGTAAAAGAATAATCAGTTTTGTCGAATACATTTTACCAGTATAGCAAATTTAACCGAACCTGACCCCATTTTGCCTTTTGTACTTGACTTTCGAGTGCTTGACTTTCGATAGGGGGTAGATTAAACTGTAAATGCTTGTAAAGTTTTGTCGTTAATTGTTGAAATACCGGTCATGAAAGCAGCTATTCTTAATCACTGTAGTTTTTTCCCTGCTGCTGACGGTCGCGCCTCCGGTGGGCGCGGTCGATATCGCTCCCCGGATTTCCGACCGGGAGATTGTGGAAAAGCTTGCCCGTCTGGAAGAAGGACAAAAAAGCCTTCGGTCAGAAATGAACAAACGCCAGGCCCAGATGGAAACCTCTCTGGAAACGCAAAAGGATGAAATCGCCTGGTTGAAAGAGATGATCACAAAACTCCTTCCTCCCAAAGGAGTTTTGTGAGCCTGTCAGAATTCCCCGAAACAGATGGTTTCGAGGACCGGCTTTGATCCTTCGGTCTGTCCTCAGGCCGAAAACATCAAACTGATATTTCAAGATCTGGCTCCAAGTTGATGTTTCGGCCTGTCCCCAGGC
>JBHHXV010000288.1:0-2710 GCA_046757225.1 bacterium | reverse complement strand
CCTCCCACTATTTACTGTATGTTTTTTCCCTGTTCGCTCTGGGAATCTGGCGGCCGGCAAGGCGGAAGTTATCTTTGAGGAACCGGATTCCAGCAAGATCGTGCTGGATGAGATCGTGGGGTACCTGGTCGCCATGTTTCTGGTGCCCAAAACCTTTTGGTTCGCTTTTATGGGATTCTTTATTTTCCGGATGTTCGATATTATCAAGCCCAAGCCGATCAATCAGTTTGACGAGACCGGCGGCGGTTTTTCGGTTATGTTCGACGATGTGCTGGCCGGCTTGTATACCAATATCTGCCTCCAGATTCTCGCCTTGCTGTTCACCTGATAAGGGTGGCTGCGCTTCTTTACGGCCTGAGCGCTTTGGCCGGGCTGGCCCTTGGCAGCTTTCTCAATGTCTGTATTTACCGGATACCCCGGAAGGAATCGCTGCTTTATCCCGGATCGCACTGCCCCTCCTGCGAAAAACCGGTGAAGTTTTACGATAATATTCCGGTACTGAGCTTTCTGATACTGGGAGGAAAATGCCGGAACTGCCGCTCCCGGATTTCCTGGCGCTACCCGCTGGTGGAGCTGGCCACCTCGATTATTTTCCTCCTTTCCCTCCGGCACTTTAACTCAGACCCGGCCGCCGCCGCTCCCTACGCCGCTTTCATGGCTCTGCTGTTAGCGATATCCCTGATCGATCTCGATGTCAAGATTATCCCCAATCGCCTGGTTTTCCCGGGAATAGTCACAGGAGGGATTTTTGCCGCTCTATCCTGGTTGAACGTTTCCCCCATGAGCAGTTTAATCGGTTTCGGAGTCGGGGGAGGGCTGTTTTATCTGATCGCCCTGCTCAGCCGGGGCGGCATGGGGGGAGGGGATATCAAACTGATCGCCCTGATCGGTATTCTGGTGGGCTGGCAGGGAGTACTCTTAACTATTATGCTGGCTTCCTCGATGGGAGCCCTGGCCGGCGTCTGGGCGATCCTCTTTTTAAAAAAAGGGAGGAAAGACCAGATCCCTTTCGGCCCCTTTTTAAGCCTGGGAACCTGTTTTACCATTTTTTTCGGGGAAGCGATAATCCGGTATTACCTGTTACTGTGGTGAGTGAAAATCTCGTTTAAATCATAAAGAGCGATATCCTGAACCACCTGGTCAACGTTTACCAGAAAGGCGGTAAAACCCCTGGCCGGCAGAGAGCGGTGGTAAGGGCTCCGCCAGACTTTCCCGGGGCGGGCTTTCTTCAGGACCGGGTCATTGAACCCGATAATGGCATCGTACCCCAGGCCCGAGGTCAGGAGATACCGGACCTTGTTCCGGCGGTGAAACTCCTTCACCTGTTTCCAATCGATCTTGAAGGAGAAAGGTCTCTTGATATATCTGCCGGGGAGCAGGACGGTTTTCCGGATATCCCCTTTTTCCGCGATATCGAAGCGGGTGATTATCCTGTCTTTACTGATCCGGTTCTCCTGGAGCCATCGGGTGACCGGTATTATTTTATAAGTGCTCCTTATAACGCTCAGGCATCCGGGAAGAGATAAAACCAGAAAAAGCGCCAGCAGGCCGATTACCGGGTATTCATTGGTGGCCAGCTCCAGCCGGTAAAGCGAATGCGCCGCCGATATGCAGAGAAAGGGAAGGAGAAAAAGGTAACGCTTGGCCGGCAGGGATTGGAAACCCAGCCAGACAGTCAGGGACAGGATGATAAAGCTCAAGGCGATAAAACCGACGAGGGGAATCAGGCGGCGGTCTTTTTTCCGGCTGCCGATTCCATAGACCAGACCCCAAATCATTATTCCCAGTTGAATATTTTCCCCTTCTCCGGCGATCCTTCCGATATGTGCAAAGGGAGCCGACAGGTTAAATCTTCCTATGGCATATCCGGCATAAAGGGCGGTGCCGTCTTTATACTCATATAAAGCCCGCCAGTATGATTCTTTGTATAGCAGATCGATTATCACCCCGGTCGAAAGCAGGATAAAGAGAGCGGCTCCTCCGAAGACCGCCCAGTCGGAAAGGATTTTTTTTAAAGGTAATCCCTTTTGTTTTAAGATCAGAGGGAGTAAAATAAAGCAGGCGGTAATAGCCGCGAAAGAGGAAGCGTAAGTGGCAAAGGCAAGGCCCAGCGTAATTCCGGAAACCAGTATATATCCCCGTTTATATTCCTTCAGGTATAACAGGAGCATCCAGAAGGCGATTAAAAGGATAAAGGCCTGGAAGACAGCGGCAAAGGCGGTGCGGGAAAATCTTACGTGAAGAGCCAGCGGAGAAAGCAGAAAGGCGGCGTAACTTCCCACCTTGTCATTGAACAGGCTTTTACCCGCGGCAAAGACGGCCAGTATCCCGAGGCTTCCCCAGAAGGCGCTGGTGTAAAGAGCAGTATCCGGAAAATTTCCCCAGATCAGCAGGGGCGGTTTATAGGCCAGGTTTAAAAAGGGGCTTTTGAGGCTGTACCGGTTGGTTGTTCTGAGTTCGTCGCTGCTTAGAAATCTTCCCTGTGACAAGCCGGCAGTTCTTACCCAGACCCCCATCAAAAAGGCACTTGCCAGAATAAAGGTTTCCCACCGGTGGTCTGCGAGGTATTTTTTCATTATTTTAAAAAAGTATAACAATTAAGACAGCGATAAAGCAAGTTTGACATAGATTCCCCTTTTGGTTAGACTGAAACCGCTTAACCCGAATAATTCGGGAATCATAGCAAAGCAGATGATATGTTGTTGAAAAT
>JBHHXV010000287.1:0-2734 GCA_046757225.1 bacterium | reverse complement strand
AGCGGGTTAAACGAACAAAGGTTTCTTCCAGGTCAAAGGGCTGAACGGATAATTCTCCCACCAGCCAGGCCTGGTCCCGGACCAGTTTTCCCAAAGCCGCCGTAACCTGCCGGGAATCCTCCGGTTTAAGCAGCAGTTGCAGCCGGGAAAAATCCGGTTCCCGGCCCGGCAAGGTTTCCACGCCGATTACCCGGTCAAGGGAAGCCACCTGTTTTTTGATATCTTTACCTTGAGCAGAGAAATTTATTCGCAGATCTCTGTCTCCGGCCTGTCCGGCTAATTCAGACGGAGTACCGGCAGCCACAATTTTCCCTTCATTGATAATTACCAGCCGGTCGCAGATATCAGAAACCTCAGACAGGATGTGGGTGGAGTAAAGAACGGTCTTTCCCTCCCGAAGGTACTGAATCAGTTCCCGGAACTGCTGCCGCTGAAAAGGGTCCATTCCCGAGGTCGGCTCGTCCAGGATTAATACCGAGGGGTCATGCAGCAAAGCCCCGGCCAGCTCGGCCCGCTGTCTCATCCCCCGGGAAAATTCACCCAGCAAACTTGACCGGCGGTCTTTCAGTTCGCAGGCCTCCAGCACATAATTGATCCGGCCGGGTAAACCGGCCGTCCCCCTGATACCGCCCAGGAACCGTAAATAACCATCAAGAGTCATTTGGGGATAGACAGGAGCGTCCTCCGGCAGATATCCCAGCTCCCTTTTAGCCGCTTTGGGATTTCTGCGGATATCGATCCCCTTGATCCTGACCTCGCCTTCATCCGCTTCAAAGAATCCGGTAATCAGGCGCATGGTGGTGGTCTTGCCCGCGCCGTTAGGGCCTAAAAACCCCACTATCTCACCCTCCCGGCACTCGAGGCTTACCGACTCGAGTGCCGTTATTCTACCGAACCTTTTGGTGAGATTATTTACTGTCAGCATTTATTTTTCACCCATATCTAATCATAAACCCGATAGATGGTCACCGAGTTTCCGATTTCCCTTTTCCAGCTGAAATTATTCTGAAGGGATTGGCTTACAAAATTGACATAAGCCTGATTTTGAGCGCCGAACAAGTATCTGCTCAAGATAATATATTTTATCTTATTTTTCTTTAAGAAGGGAGCCAACCGTTCAAAATAAGCAGTGTCAGCCTGTCCGGGACGGGTCAGAAGCCGGTTCAGGGGGCTTTGTTTGATAAAACTCATCGCCTCATCGGGAATCCGGGCGATATAGCCCAGGAGGATCTTCTTTTCATGCCGGGTCTGCCGCAGCATCGACATACCGCCAAAGATATAGTTAACAGTAAAGGGGAGTTCCAGTACCGCGCACTCTTCTTTATCCTGAACCAGTATCCGGCCTATCTCATCGGCTTTGGTAAGTTGGTATAAATCGGATGTTTTCAGGGGATAGGCGAAATGCTCTATCACTATCAGCAACAGAATCAATCCTCCCACCATTTTAGGGCTTTCCTGCCGGGACAATATATCTCTGGCGGCGTATCCGGCCAGAACCGAGATACACATGGTCGAGAGAATGGTAAACCGGGCCGGGGTTCTTACCTGTTTGAAAAAGGGAATCAGTTCGATAAGCCAGTAATAGGGTAGTTTTACCGATTCCAGAACGGTTTTCCCGTTGAAATGCAAGGTAGGCCCCAGAGAGAGAACCAGAAAAAACAAGGCCGCCCAGCCGAAAAACCGGACCAAGGGAGATTTTACCTTCAGCCAGGCGTACATCCCCAGAAAGCAGACCGTGTACCCCAGGTAAACGGTGATTTCCCAGATAAAGCAGGGGAAGTTCCGGTATATTTTTTCCAGTCCCAGCCAGCGGGCCAGCGGGTGTTTCAAGGAGGGGATAAAAAAGCCCAGCAGATCGGAAGAGCATCGAGCGGCGCTGAACCCTCCTTTGGCCGCGATCGATTTAGAAGCCAACATCGGATAAAGCAGGGGAGAGAGCAGGGTCGCGCTCATAACAAACATCAGGAAAAGACCGGGAAAAGCCTTAATGAGCTGTTCTTTCTCGATAAAATAATGATATACCACAAAGAAGGCGGCAAATACGGCGGAAAAGACCAGATAGTACCAGTTGCTCAAAGAAGCCAAGGTTATAAACAGCCCTCCCCAGAAAATATTCCGGGATGAGGGAGCCTGCAACTGTTTGATGACCATAAGCGCCACCAGGGGCAGGAATTGAATGTTGGCTAATCCGAGGTGGTGGTCGAACTGCTCGATATGGTAGGGGCAGAAAGCGAACACGGTTCCAGCGACTACTGCCGCCCATTTATCCTCAGTCAGATGCCATACCAGCGCGTACATGGCCAGGGCGGCAAAAAGATAGCTCAGGATAAGCGGCAGGTTATAAGCGACCGCATCATTGAAAACCAGGGATAAAGGAAGGGCCAGCAGGAGGTTGAAGTAGGTGAAATCCTGATAAACCAGACTGACCCCGGTGGGATAATAAAGGTAATGGGTGAAAAAGGGGCTGAGGGCTGATTGGAAAACAGCCTTTTTAACCCACCAGAAGTTCCAGAGATAGGCCATATTGTCTTCCGGAGGGCCGGGTAACAGTTTTCCGATATTGATAATAAGCGGAAAAGTGTAAACAATGGTCAGGAGCGTAAAAAAGGCCAGGGGGACAATATGGGTTTTCCAGGATTTCAAGGCTGATACTATAAATCTTAGATTATTTTGATTACATTAGGAGTTACGCAGTTGACTGATTCATGCTATAAAAAGAATCAACTTACAACTC